>NZ_BAABIK010000017.1:5838-139672 GCF_039542725.1 Streptomonospora halophila
GACACTTCAGACGGCGAGGAGTCCGAAACCCCCGCCGACCCCGCCCACGTCCCGCTACCCGCCTCCGACACCTCCTCCACGCACTCCGCACCACCCGCCGACCCGCCCACTCCGGACACGCCCGTCCGCGAGGCGGACCTCGGCTACCTGCTGACCTCGAACATGTTCCGCCCGAACCTCATCGAAACCGGCGATGTGGACCGGCAGCTGGTCCAGCGGCTGGCGCAAGGCAACATCGGCGACCACGGAATGCGCCGGGCGTTCGGCGACGCCGTTCGCCGCCAGGCCCAGGACGACGTGCGGCCGTTCTTCCGGCCCGGCGGGTTCTCCACCCGGGTGCAGGGTCCGGGCGGCACCTGGGGCGCCAAGGTGCGCGTCAACCCCAGCGGCACCTACCGGCTCGGCGACCATCCCGCGCCACCCCCCGCGTCCTCGGACTCCCGCGCGCCGCGGGCCGACCGCGCATCCCGCCCCCGGGTCACCTCTGCGGCGGGCGCGGCGGTCAGCCGGGGCGCGGGCGGCAGCCACGGCGGGAGCAAGAGCTTCTCCCTGGGCATCCTGATCACGCCCTTCTACATCGCGCCCGCCGAAGTGGGCAGCTTCGGTTGGCGCGGCACCTTCCGCGCCACGTTCTCCTACCGGGCCCGCTCGACGGGGCACTCCACGAGCACGTCCAGCGGCTCCAGCACCATCGTGGAGGTCAAGGGCGAACCGCACGTCTACGGCGCCGACCTGGACATGGACATCGAGCTGGTCCCACCCCGGCAGCCGGGCCACGATGCTCCCGACCCGATCACCGACCGCAGCAGGCTGCACGTGGACCTCAGTGTGCCCGGCGGCATCGCCCGCAACGAGCACGAGGCCCCGCAGGAGATCACCCTGCGCGACCCGCTGATGCGCAACCGGTTCGGCGGCCGGACCGGAGGCCGGTTCCCCGGTCCCGGCTCCCGCCGCATCGGGCAGAGCCACCCGATCGACGCGGGCGAGGTCGTCCGCGTCCCGCAGCCGGGCGAGCGCGACCAGGACGCGAAGGTGCGGCTCGCCGACTTCGTCTTCGACACGCTGATGGCCGAGGACTACCCGCGGCGCATCACCCGGTCCGTGCCGAAGCTCGACGAGCGGCTCACCCGGCTGCGGGAGGAGTACCGGCAGACCATCCGCACGATGTTCTCGCCGGAGAACCTGCCGGAGACCCTCAGCGCGATGACCAATGACGCGCTGCGTCCGGTGTTCAAGGACGCCAAGGGCAAGCCGCGGGCCGTGGAGATCCGGTCCTTCCCCACGCGCTACCGGCTCCTGCCCTCGCCCCCCAAGCTCAACGACATCAGCACGATGACCGGTTCGGCCAAGAGCGCCGCCACGACGAAGTCGCAGACCTCGACCGCCAAGGTGTCGGTCGGCTCCGGGCTGGACATCACGCCCAGCCTCACTGACATCGTCGCGGGCCGGATCGCGCCGCTCTACGCCGACGTGACCGGGGGCAGAAGCTGGACCGCGGGTGGCGGCAAGGCCACCACCGGCTCGGTCACCCCCATGTTCTGGGGCGCACCGGGCACCGGCGCCTACGACGTCGAGCGCAACTTCCACCTCCGCTTCTACGAGGACGGCGCCGACCACCTGTTCACCGGGAGCACCGTCGAACTCCTCACCTTCGAGGACGCCAAGCTGATCGCGCAGTCCTCGACGGACCAGCAGGGCCTGCGGACACGGCCCGGCGACGGGCGCGCCACCACCGTCGAGCCGGGCCGCCGCCCTCCGTTCGCCAACCTCGCGCTGGACCAGCCGACCAACCTGAGCTGGACCATGCCCGTCTCCTTCGCCTGGAGCGGCGGCGAGGTGTTCCACCCGACGCCGACCCCGCGGCCGGCGGGAACCGCGGCCCCGACCCCCGAAGAGCTGGAGATGCTGGGGCGGACGGTCACCGACTGGATCACCCAGAACCTGCTGAACGAGATCTCCCGGCACCGGCCCGGACTGGTGGTCACCGACCTGTCGAGGAGCCGCGGCGACTTCGCCGCCCGGCCGGGCAACCAGGACAAGGGCTACCGCGAACTCTCGCCGCGGGAGAAGCCGCCGCTGCGGCGCTCCTTCGACGTCGCCCTGGAGAACACGCTCAAGGTCGCTCGGGAGATCTCGGACGCGACGCTCAAGGGCGGGCACGTGGACCTGCCGCACGACGGACTGCCGGTCGTCCTGCGGGACACGGCGATCGAGCACCCGTCCACGGTCGCGGTGCGTCTGTTCGCCACCTTCGGGCCACTGCAGCACGCCGGTACCACCGAGCGCAGCACCGGGGTGGAGGTGTCGGGCGGCTCGCAGAGCAACACGAGCAAGGGCTCGTCGTGGAACTGGAGCCTGGGCGCCCGGATGTTCGGCAACGTCCGCGCGGGCGAACCCGACGCGCGGGGCACGCGGACGCCCGGAGGCGTCTTCCCGCAGATCAGAACCTCGTTGAGCCGGACCATCGGCGGTTCCCAGGGGCAAAGCGGGGACGCGACGTACACCGCGACGCTGATGTTCGACGGCGCATCGGACCTGTGGGAGTCCGACGCGATCTTCCGCGCGAACTTCTACGAGGACGACGACATCGGCCAGAGCCGCGACACGGCCCCGGTCGGATCGCGCGGAACGCCCTTCCGCCAGTTCGTACCCGCGCAGTTCGAACTGGCCACGCCCCGCCTGCCCACGGCGATCACGCTGGACGACACCGCCGGCACCGGCACCGGGCGCATCCAGGACCTCGGGCAGGACGAGGCCCGCAGCCTCGTCACCGGCCGGGCTCCGCGGACCGAGGGGGACGGCCGGAGGGGGCCCGGTCAGGGGACCGGCCGCGGTGGCAGGCGGCGTATCGATCCGCCCGCGGGCGAAGTGCCCGCTGCCGGCGGAGGGCGCCGCCGGCAGCCGCCCGCGATCGAACTGCCCAGCCGCGGCGGGCAGCGCGACCGGCCGCAGGCCACCGGCCAACCGGTGGACCGCGACGGCCGGCGCGACCGGCAGCCGAGCGTGCACGAACGCCTCCGGCGCGCCGGGGCCTTCGTGGTGGACGTCGAACTCGACTACACGCTCGGCACGGGCGACAACGCCCGCGACATCCACCTGATCGACGCCGCCGGCCGCCTGTTCTCCCGGGACGTCGCCGGCAGGCACTTCTTCGGCACCCACGAGGGCTACAGCCGCAAGATCGACCACCACAGCTCCGCGAGCGAGGGCGGCCGACTGTTCTACCCCGCCTCGTTGTCCAAGCAGAACCTCGCACCCAACATCCTCTTCGGCGTCACGACCGACGTGGACATGAGCGGCGGCTTCTGGTCACCGAACACGCTGCGGGTGGCGATGAACACGTCCGCGCACATCGACTCGGTGGCCTTCAAGCCGGTCAAGGCCTCGGTCATCATCGAAGGCGAGACCCCGGTCGGGCTGAACACCGGCACCGTCCGCACCTGGACCTTCTCAGTCGGGGGGTCGATGCTGCCGGCCCTGGTCACCACCGCCCCGGCGGAGTCGCCGAACACGCCGATGGACTCGACCTACAACCCGACCTTCTTCAGCGGCGCCACGGGCGACCGCACCTGGACCTTGTCGTCGCGGACCGCCGGAGCCGCCGGCTCGTTCTCGGTCAAGCGGTCGTACCTGATCAAGTCCGGCTACTCCTACCTCTTCGCCGGCTCCGGCCGGATCCAGCAGGCTGTGGAGTTCCGGCCGGACTGGAGCATCGGCCCGACGAAGTCGCGCACCCCCCTGTACCACGGCTGGGAGGCCGACAAGCGCAACCTGCTCTCCGGCTTCATGCACGGTCGCGACGCCATGGCCAGCGGGCTGCTGCCGGATCTGGACGTGGTGTCCGACGGGCGGACCCGGCGCCTGTCGGAACTGGAGCGGCAGCCGCACCCGCCGGTGCGGATCCGGCCCGGCTTCCACGGTTCGGGCACCGCCTACCGAGCCCCCGACCCGACGGCGGCACTGGACTCCCTCTCCGCCGGGCTGCGCGGCAACGGCTTCGAAATGACGGCCAACAGCCGCGACGACCTGCGCAACGCGCTCCAGTCCAACCTCGGCCGGCGGGCCGCCGCCCCGGCCCCCGTCCCTGTGAAGATCCGCCGCGCCGACCACTCGCTGCTGGTGGCCGACCTTCCCGCCATCGACGCCGTGGTCGACATCTCCCGCACATGGTCGGACAGGCCGCAGGCGGAGTACACCGGTGGCGAGGCGGAGTTCCGCGAGAAGTTCACCTGGTCCGTCACGCGGTCGGCCTCCGCCTCCAGCGGGCGGCAGGACACCGCGGGGGTCGGCGGCTTCGGTTTCATGCCGTCCCTGCCGCGCAGCGGGGACGACGTACCGGCCGGTGAGGCGCCGGCGGGCGTGACGCCCACGACCCTCGCCCCTGCGCACTCCCACTCGGGGTCCAGCGGACGCAGCCACACCTCCGACACCGCCGAGTCGCAGTCCCACACGGTCGTCCTGGCGATGCCCGCGCCCTACACGAAGCTGACCGGCGAGACGGACCTGCACCTGGACCTGCACATCGAGACCAAGGCCGCACATACCGACACCCTCCAGGTCCCCGCCGGGCTGCGGCGCGACGGGATAAGGGTGACGGCGCCCGGCGGGACGGTGCAGGAGCTGTTCCCCGCCCCCTACCTGGCGTTCGGCGACCAGACGGCCGGGCCGGGCGTGGAGCCCGTTCGCAACGTGCCCGAGAACGTGGCGGCGCTGGACAGGAACTCCCCGCGCGAAGCGCTGCGGAGCTGGAACGGCCACCACCCGGTGCCGCCCGAGGGGCGGGGAGCGCTGATCCTGCCCACGGCCATCGAGAACGACGGCAAGGACATCCGCGACCTCGCGCACGTGGTCTTCGCCCACTCACTGGGCTGGACGCCGGAACCGCGCCACTTCGACGCGGACGGGGACTACACGGCGGAGGCGGTGTCGGCGGCCCGGGACTTCACCACCGACAAACTGAAGCTGACCTCGCGCTTCCAGGGAATCGACCAGCACCTCGGGCCCGAAGCGCTCACCGGGCTGTACCTGGGCGCCGACAGCCCGGGCGGCACGGACCTGCTGGACCTCGGCAAGAGCACGTGGGGGCTGAAGGCCGAACCCGACCTCGACAGCGGCCACATTCTGGACGTCGCCCCCACCGGGACCGTGGACGGGTTCTTGACCGACACGGAGGCGAGCACCGAGACCGCGGCACACACCACGTCGCACGCCAACGCGGGAGGCCCCGCCTTCGGGGACACGAGCAGCGGCACGTTCCACCCGGAGCACATCGGCACCCAGTACACCTCACTGGAGTACAACCAGGGCGCCGGCGAGGGCGGACCGTCGTCGGTCACCACCGCGCCCGGCGCCCCGTCGCACGGCAGCAGGCTGCGGCAGGGGCCGCTGTACCTGGTCGAGTTCGACACGCAGTGGGCGGTGGCCGCGCAGTCGGGCGACAGCACGTACAGGGGCCGCACCGACGTGCGGATGGCCGCCTGGGTGCCGCAGCAGGACGCGCTGCGGCTGGGCATCATCGACCAGGCCAAGATCGACGCCTTCGGCGCGCAGCGCCGGTCGCTGTCGGAGAGCCAGGAGGACCTCGCCCGCGCCGACGACGCGCTGCTGAAAGCACAGCACGACCTCACCTACGCCGCGAACGCGGTGGCCGGCGGAACGGCCCCCGAGGGCGTCGGCCACGCCGACAAGCAGGCGGACCTGCCCCTGAAGCTGCGGGAGTACGACACCAGACTGCGCAGCTGGATCGAGCAGTTGAACAACGCCCGCAGGACGCTGTTCGAGGACTCCGATTCCGAGAGCGCCGAGGGCGGCTCGTCGGGTGGCAGCTCCGACGAGTCCGGTTCCGCTTCCGGCTCCGAAGGGTCCGAATCCGGCTCCGAGAGCGCCGAGGACAGCTCGTCCGGTGATAGCTCCGCCGACTCCGATTCCGACTCAGAAAGCGGCGGGCGCCGGACTCCGGACCCGGCGACCGGGTCGGGTCGCCCCAGCACGGAGTCTGGGCCCGTCCGCGCGCACGGAACCGGAGGGGAGAGCGGCCGGGCCCGGCAGTCCGGTTCCACCGGCGGCCGCGGCCGGAGCACCGGCGCAGGGACCGGTCGGGCTCCCGAACCCGGGACCGGCCGTGCACCCGGCGACCGGCGGTTCCCGCATCCGGAGGCGGAGGAGGACCCGGGCTACGAGTCGGACTCCGAGGACGACCTCTACTCGGCGACGCCGCCCCGGCGCGCCACCCCCGGCCCCGGGCAACCGCGCGTGCCCACCACCGACACCCCGGCGCAGCAGACCGGCACGACCGCACCCGAGACACCCGGCAGCACCCGCGGTCCCGAACCCGCACGGCCGCGACGCGTCGAGTCGGAGTCCGAGCCCGACTCCGAGTCCGGCGGCGAGGACGTTCCCGCGCCGAAGGGGCGGGAACCGGAGGCCAAGGCGAAGGAGCAGGCCGCCGCCGACGAGCGGGGCGGAGACAGCCCGTCACCGCAGGACCTCGCGTCCGTGTTCGCCGCGGAGCTGAACCCCCGGCAGGACCATTCGGGCGGCGGCACCGAGACCGACGGCGAGCAGACCACCGACCGCTTCGAGGCCGACCGGCCGACCGGGTCCCCCGTCATCCCACCCGCCCCGCAGTCGACCCCGGTCTCCTCACCGGAACCGACCCCGCGGCCCGAAACACAGCGGCAACCGCCCGCCGACGCCCGAAGCGACAGCGAGAACACCGGCGACAGCGACGACGATGGGAAAACCCCCGCTCGCACGGAAGCCGACCACCGGGTCACCCAGGTCACCGCACCGGAGCAGCACGCCACGAGCCACCAGGCCCCGACCGGCGGCAGGCGTGCCGAGGGCGTGAACCCCACTGCCGCGCGCGATGAGCGCCCGACCGAACTCACCCCGATCCAGGTGACCGACGTGCGTTCCGAACTGAAGTCTCTTTCCGGCCGCGAGGGGATCCCGGACGAAGAGGTCCAGGCGGCATACCGGAAGTGGCTGAAACTCGGCCGCCCCATACCGAAGTCGACCTCCCTTGCCGTACATGTGGCCTACCTATACGTGACGGGCGAACTGCCGGGGTTGCGCGGAGGCGCGCTGGGGCTCGAGGGCGAACTGCACAGCATCGGCCTCCCGCTGCCGCGCGGGTACAGCTTTGACGACTTCGACGAGGTCGTGGAAGCTCGGGAGTTCTCGATCGTGCTGGACCTCGGCCACCGAGGACCGATCCTGGAAATCGTCAGCAAACCGTTCGCGGTGGTGGACGGAGATGTCGGCCGGCCCTCGGCGGAGGAGGTGCACCGGGCGGTCCAGGACGCAGTGAGCAGGCTGACATCGGCGCGGGACGGCGCCAGGTTGGAGCAGATCTTCGCCGATGACCGTTTCTACGTCGATCCGGTCGCGGGCGACTTCCCGATACGCAAGAACGGCGACGGCGACGCGGACCAGGTGTACGCGCACTACTCGGCGGGGGTCCCGCTGGCGGGCATGCCCCAGTTCATGCGATACGTCGGCGAATCGATGCGCACCGACGGGGCCAACAGCACGGCGCGGTCGCAACTGCGGGACGGAATGAGGCTAGCGCAGGGAATCACCCGCGAGGCGGCCAACACCCACGGATTCTCGAAATTCGAACGCAAAGAACTCGAAGGTTTCCTCGCCCTCACCTACACCCAGTTCGCAGCCATTGCCGAACAGCGCTACGACGGAAGCGGCATGGCCAAGCACTTCGCCGCGCTCAACTCGCGGGTCGATATGTGGGACGCCCGCGACTCTCTGAGCCCGCAGGTCCAGCAGTACCTCCACCAGTCATCAGACAACCTGTCCACCCGGTTCGCGGAGAACTTCCGCAGCCGAAGGCGACGCGATACCAGGCCCGGCGTGGCACTGCTGGAGACGCGCCTTTCGGGCGGGTGGACATTGAGGAACTACCTCGACGGGGCGTTCTCGGACCATGCGACGCGGCGCGTGGGCCAGTACGAGGCGATGACCATCCGGACGACGATGGGCATGGACTACAACTACCACCACGGAGTCCCGATGCTCGATCCGCCCGGGCTGGTGGTGGAACTGCGGGCGCAGGGCGAATCCGAAGAGTCGCCCCACGGGCTCCAGGCGACCGCCGAGGACATCGCCGACGCAGTCAGGGACAGCTACCAGGTGGCGCAGTCCCTCAAACGGGGGGACGGCGGTAACCTCGGCTTCACGGACAACGGCGGTCCCGATGACGATCCCGGCGGCGGCCCCGGCGGCGGCCCCGGCAGTGGTCCCGGCGGCGGTCCGTCCGGCGGCTACGGCGGGTCCGCCGGTGGAAACCCCTACAGCCAGTACCCGCCGCCGAGCGGGGGCGGCTCGTACGGATTCGGGCCCTACGGCGGCCGCTACGTCGGGCAGGACTACACCTACACCGGGCACGGCTACAACAGGGCACCGGAGCCGAGCACGCACCGCCACGACCCGTCCTCCTACCCGCACTCCTACGGCCACGGCGGTGGGAGCAGCAGCCGAGACCACCAGGACGACAACGGTGCACCGGCGCCCGCACCGGCGACCGGTCAGAGCGTCTCTTCGGAGCCGCCCGCGCCCCGGCGAAGCGACGGCGGCGAGGACTCCGCGGACCGCGGGCGGTCCGGTTCGGCACGCTCCGACGCCTCAGCAAGCCCCGACCAGCGGTCGACGGCAGCCGGGGACCAGGGCGACCAGCAGCGCCCCCAGAAGGTCGGCCCGGCCGACGACCTCTTCGACACGCCGCCCCTGCAGTCGCCGAAAACACCCGAACCCGCTGACCCGAACGACCCCTGGGGCGGCAACCCGCCGAAGACGCTCGACGTCAGCGGGCTGATCGACCCCAAGAAGAACCGGAAGCACACCCGCACGATCGACGACATCATCGCCGACCTCACCTACCGCTACGGGCTCGACGACCTCGGCAACCACACAGCGGAGGACGCGGTGACTCAGGTCTTCCTCGCACGCCCTCACGAGGCCGACCCGTCGCTGCAGTACGACGACGGCGGCGACACCTATGAGGGCTACGGCGAGACCGCCGATCCCGAGGATGCGCAGACGCCGTACTCCCAGGTCCAGTACTCGCAGTACCCCACCACCGCCCAGTACTCCCAGTACCCGGCCGGCTCCGGGGCTGAGCCCGCCGCCGGCAGCGCATACGGCCATCCCGCCCAGGACCGGGCCGATGCTCCGGCACAGCATGAGGCTGAGGCCCACGCCCGCTACGGGACCGAGGCGCCCGCGCAGGCTCAGGACGAGGGCGGGGAGGAGTCGGACGCGTGGCAGCTCTCCTATGACGGGGTCGAGGACCTCGTCGCCGCCGCGCAGACCGACGTCGTGGACAGCCATCGGTTCACCGAGGGCGGCTCCGACGGAAGCACCGAGCTCCTGCAGTTCGAAAACGGGGTGAGCGCGGTCTTCAAGGACACCGAGGACGCCACGTTCGCGGTCGACCGCGCCGACGCCGAACAACTGGCCTCGCTTGTCGGCCGGGCGGTCGGCGCAAAGGTGCCCGGTGTCCTGCGGATCGGCCGGTACCAGATCCTCATGCACTACCTGCCCGGCACCTCGGGTTTCACCTACCTGGACCGCCCTCGGCCGATGCTGACCGACAGCAGGTCCGGACACATCCTCGGCCTGCTCGACGTGCTCATCGCCAACGGCGACCGCAACCCCGGCAACTGGCTCGACCAGGGCGACGGCACCGTCGCGGGCATCGACCACGGAAAGGCCTGGTTCAAGTACGAGTTCACCCCCGAGGACCCCACCGACCTGGACGGCATGGCCTTCACCGAGATCATGGGCCCCTACTACGACTTCGACCGGAACGAGTGGATCGACAACCCGCTGACCCGTGCCGACGCGCGGTGGCTGCGGTCCCGGCTCCTCCCGCTGCGCTCCGAGTTCACCAACCTGGGACGCGGCGACTGGTTCGACGAGATGATGGCGCGATTGGACATGCTGGCCGGCCACGCGTCCGGGACCGCCGACCTTGTGACGGGGAACAGCCGATGACCCGCGTGCTCTACGCCCAGGACCGCCGTACGAAGCAGATCCGGCCGATCGTGACATGGCACGACGACGGAACCTTGACCAGCGAGGACGAGCAGATGGCGAACGCGATCGCGCGGCTGCGCGACAAGCGCCGATGGTCCGGCGAGCAGATATTCGACTACTGCGCGGGCCTGTCCAACGCCTACGTACGCTACTTCGAGACATCCGGATAGCACCGGCGGCGGTGCCGTCCTGGCCTCGCCTGAAGCACCCCCTATCACCGGCAGGCAACCACGTCGGGCGCGGCCCCGGCCGCGCCGCCCCAACCCCCGATGCGAAAGGGACCATGACTCGCAGGAGTACCGGGTCGCCCCACGGTGCCGCGCCCGCGCACGGCCGACCCCGACTGCCGGCGCGGGCCGCATGCGCCGCCGTCCTCGCCCTGGTCCTGCCCACCGCTCCGGCCGCCGCGTCGCCCGGCGTTTCGCCCTCAGCGGACTCCTCGGGCGCACCCTCCTCGCCGTCCACCGATCCCCGGGCCCTGCCGCAGATCTCCGCCTTCCCGGGTACCGATGCCGAGTGCGTGCAGAGTTCGGCCACGGTCTCACGCAGGCCGTGGACCGGAGTCTCACTCGGGCTGGAGCAGGCCCGCGAACTCGACGACGGGTCCGGGACGACGGTGGCGGTCCTGGCCCCGCGCATCTCCGCAAGTCCCGAGGCCCTGTCCGACGCCGTGACCGGCACAAGCGGGGAGGATTGCAGCGGTTACGGCACCTTCCTCGCCGGGGTCGTCGGAGCGCGCCCCGTGTCCGGCAGCGGGTTCACGGGGGTCGCGCCCGCCGCCGAGATCGTCGGGATACCCGTCGGCAACCCGCGGTCCGGCGCGGTGACCGCCGGAGAGATCGCCTCCGGGATCGGTGACGCCGTCGACGCGGGCGCCGACGTGGTGCTGGTGGGCACTGCGGCGTGGGAGGGCGCCGGCGCGCTGGACGACGCGGTCGCCGCGGCGGCGTCGGCGGACGCGCTGGTCGTGGCTCCTGCGTCGGTGACCCCGCAAGGCGAGACGCTGCCGGGCCATCCGGCGCAGCATCCGGAGGTGCTCAGCGTCGGCTCCTACGACCCGAAGGGCGAGCCGGTGCTCGTCTCACCGCTGCCGCTGGACGGCGGCGGTGAGACGGCGCGCACCGACGTGACCGCGCCCGGATCGCGGGTGATGGGCGTGGGCCCCGACGGCGGCCACTATGTGGGCGGCGGAGACGGAGTCGCCGCCGCGTTCGCCGCGGGGACCGCGGCTCTGGTGCGTTCCCGCGAGCCCGACCTGTCGGCCGCCGAGGTGCGGGAGAGGCTGATGGCGACGGCGCGCGGCGCCACTCTCGGCGCGAGCGGCGAGGCCGTGGGCCGCGGCCCGATCGATCCGGTGGCGGCCCTGACGAACAGCCCGGAGCGGGGAGAGCCGCCCGCGGGCGGAGGCGCCCGCTTCGTCGCCGCCCCGCCGCCGGAGGGCACCTGGGATGCTCCCGTGACGATCGCGATCGCGGGAGGCGCGGGCCTGGTCGTCGTGTTCTGCGCACTGGGCGCGGTCGTCCTGCGCAGGGGCCGCGCCCGCGCCTGGCGCCCTGCCGCGGCGGACGAGCAGATCTCGCCCGCCCCCGACGACGGCGACGACGGCTAAGCCCGTTCGGCCGCGGCGGGTGGCGTCAGGGCGAGCACGAAATACAACCCGTCGCCATGGGGACGGGCGTCCCAACTGTCGGCGAAGGCCTCGACAAGCGCGAGCCCCCGGCCGTGCTCCTCCTCGCTCCCGGCCACTGCGCGCTCCGGCCGGCGGTCGGGGCTGCCCGCGTCCTCGACCTCGATGGAGAGGGTTTCCCGGCTGCCCCAGGGGCTCGGCCCTTCCGGCCCGCGCCGGCCCGCGGCCCCGTGCCCGACCGTGCCGGTCGCTCCTCCATCGCCGGTCATTCCTCCATGCCCTCGGCGATGGCCACCTGCACCTCGATCGGGTCGCGGCGGGAGATCCACAGCGCGCGGCCCGGCGGCATGCGGCGGGGCCGGATGCTGCCGAACAGCACGCCCTCGGACTGCGGCGCCGAGAACAGCACCGCGGGTGCGTTGCCGTCGATCATGGTGCGGATGACCGGGTCGGAGGCCGCGCGGCTGAACCCGCCGGCCGCGTGCACCAGGATCAGGTGCATGCCGATCTCCGCGCCTTGGGAGAGCATCGGCTGCAGCGGCGCGAGCGGGCTGGGCCCGCTGCCCGACATCATCTCGTAGTCGTCGACCACGAGGAACAGTTCGGGCCCGGTCCACCAGTCGCGGCGGCGCAGCCGCTCGGGGGTGATGTCGGGGCCGGGCAGCCGCTCGCGCATGGCGCCCGCGGCGGCCTGCATCATCTCCTGCATGCTCTCGCCGGTGACCGCGTAGCCGAGCTGCATGTCGCGCGGTACGGCGTCGAAGAGCTGGCGCCGCTGGTCGACCAGCACCACGCGGGCGCTCTGGGCGTCGTAGTGGTCCCGGATGGCGTTGGTGATGTGGCGGACCAGCGTGGTCTTGCCGGTCTCGGTGTCGCCGACGACGATCAGGTGCGGTGTGGCGGAGAAGTCGTGCCAGAACGGCTTCATCCGGCGGCCCTCCACCCCCAGCGACACCTTCAGCCCTCCGGTCTCGGTCAGCTCGGAGGCCGGAAGCTCGCGGGCGTGCAGGACCGGGGGCAGGGTACGCACCGCCGGCGCCTGGGGGCCGTCGCCCCACCCGTCGGTGACGCGCGAGATCAGGTCGCTGACGCCCGCGGACAGGGTCACCGGGTCGGCACTGCCGTCGGCGCGCGGCAGGCCGGTGAGGAAGTGGTACTTGTCCTCGGTGATGCCGCGGCCCGGCGTGCGCGGCACGGTCTGGGCGGCGCGCATGTGCACGATGGAGTCGACCGGGTCGCCGAGCCGCAGCTCGAAGCGGGTGCCCAGCAGGTCCCGCAGGCCGGTGTGGAAGTCGGCCCACCGGGGCGAGGCCACGACGACGTGGATGCCGTAATTCAGGCCGCGCTGGACCAGTTGCAGGATCGAGGAAACGTGGTCGGCGAACTCCTGCCGGATGGTGCCCCAGCCGTCGACGACCAGGAAGACGTCTCCGTAGGGGTCGTCGGCGAACTCGCCCGCCGCCCGTCGGCGCCGGTAGGTGGCCATGGAGTCGATGCCGTGCTCGGCGAACTGCGCCTCGCGGTTGGTGAGCAGTTCGTGCAGCTCCAGGATGGTGCGGACGATGCGCCGCTCCTCGGTCCGCGCGGCGACGCTGCCCACGTGCGGCAGCCCGTTGAGTGTCTGGAGCACGCCGCCGCCGCAGTCGATGCAGTAGAACTGCACCTGCGCGGGGGTGTTGAGTACGGCGAGGCTGAGCATCAGCAGGGCGAGCGCGGTGCTCTTGCCGCTCTGCGGACCTCCGGCGATGCCGACGTGGCCGCCGGCGCCGGTGAGGTCGGCTTTCAGCGGCAGCCGGGTGTGCTCGAAGGGGCGGTCGATGATGCCCAGCGGCACCTCCAGGCGCCCGCTCCCGGTCCAGGCGAGTCCGCCTTCCGGCAGGTGCACTCCGACCATCGCCAGCAGTTCGTCCATGCGCAGCGGTACATCAAGCGGCGGCAGCCAGATCTCGCGGGCGGGCGGCCCGTGGTCCATCAGCCGGTCGAGGGCCGCCGAGATCAGTGTGGGAGCGGAGTCGTCCTCGGGTTCGGGCTCGGGCGCCTCATCCACCGGTTGGGGCTTGGGCACGTAGTCGTCGGAGAACACGACGACGCCCTGCGGCCCGCCCTCCCGGCTCACCGCGCGCGGCTTGGTGCGGTAGGCACCGGACACGTAGGCGGCCTTGAACCGGGTGAGCGTCTCGATGTCGCTCTTCAGGTAGCCGCTTCCCGGAACGGGGGGCAGCTCGTAGGCGTCGGGCACGCCCAGCACGCCGCGGCTTTCCATCGCCGAGAAGGTGCGCAGCCCGATCCGGTAGGAGAGGTGGCCTTCGAGCTGGTGCATGCGGCCCTCGTCCAGGCGCTGGGAGGCCAGCAGCAGGTGCACGCCGAGGCTGCGGCCCAGGCGCCCGATCATCACGAACAGGTCCATGAAGTCGCGGTGGGCGGCCAGCAGCTCGCTGAACTCGTCCACGACCACGAGCAGACTCGGCATGGGGTCCATCCGCGGGTTGGACTCGCGGGCCTTCTCGTACTCGTGGATGGAGGAGAAGTTGCCGGCCGAGCGCAGCAGCTCCTGGCGGCGGATGAGCTCGCCGTGCAGCGCGTCCTGCATGCGGTCGACCAGGATGGCCTCGTCGGCGAGGTTGGTGATCAGCGCGGAGGTGTGGCGCAGCTTGTCGAGCCCGATGAAGGTGGCGCCGCCCTTGAAGTCCACGAGGACGAAGTTGAGGGTCTCGGGAGAGTGGGTGAGGGCCAGCGCCAGCACCAGGGTGCGCAGTAGTTCGCTCTTGCCGGATCCGGTGGCGCCGATGAGCATGCCGTGGGGGCCCATGCCGCCCAGGGCCGACTCCTTGATGTCCAGCTCCAGCGGCCCGCCGTCGGCCGCGATGCCCAGGGGGACGCGCAGCCGGTTCTTGGGGTGCTGCTCGCTCCATGAGCGCTGCACGTCGTGCTCGTACAGGTTGGAGATACCCACGAGCGAGGTCAGCTCGAAGTCTGTGGTCAGCGGCTCGGTGACCTCGGAGGTGAAGCCGATCCGGTAGGGCGCCAGCAGCCGGCCGAGGCCGGCGGCCCGGTTGGGTCCGAGGGAGTCGGGGCGGCCGAGGGACGTGGTGACCTGCCGCCCGTTGTTGTCTCGGGAGAGCATGACCAGCTCGCCCTGCTCGACTTGGAGCGCGAGCGTGTAGGGGTCGTCCTCGGGCGGCATGGGGTCGTCGAGCTCGATGACGACGCCGTTGCGGTAGCCGCCGCCGAGGAACCGCGAACCGGCGGGGACCTTGCCGCCGTCGAGCACGATGACGGTGAAGGGCTCGTCGCGGTTGGGGGACGCGTCGGGGTCGAAGCGCGGGCGGTCGGCGAGGTCGGGCCCGATGAGGGATTCCAGGTCGACGGCGTCGGCGGCCATCAGCCGCGTGGAGCCGACACCGTCGGTGTCCGTGGCGTGCTGGTTGTGCGGCAGCCACTTCAGCCACGCCCAGGCCGGTCGCATCTCGTCGGAGACGCAGGCGGCCACCCGCAGCTCGTCGTGCGGATGGGCGACGGCGAGCTGGCCGACGAGGGCGCGCACCATGGCACGGGATGCCTCGGGGTCGCCGCGCAGCGAGATGCGGGCGTAGCCGCGCAGGTAGACCAGCACCGGCTGGTCCTGGACCGTGGTGTAGGCGCGGACGAAGCGGCGCAGCGCGTGAGCGCTCAGCGGTTCCAGGTCTTCGACGGGCTTGGACGACAGCGGCGCGATGGTCATCGCCATGGCCTGCTCGCCGACTCCGATCCGCACCTCGGCGAAGTCGTCGTCCTCGGCCCGGCGCTCCCACAGCCGGGAGGTGCGCACGATGGACCACAGCGCGTCGGGGTGCGGCGCCCGCCACAGCATCGCGTCGCGCTGCTCGGTGACGACCTCGCGCAGCCTGGTACGCATCTGCTTGAGGTAGCGCAGATAGTCCTGCCGGTCGCCGTTGAGCTTGTTGCGGCGCTCCAGCTGGGCGCGCACGTACTGGCCGCCGAGCATCACCACCGCGCCGACGAGCATCATGCCTCCGGCGAGGTAGACCATGAGGTCGCCGCCCCCGCCGCCCCCGCCGCCACCGCCGCCGCCCCTGCCGATGTAGCGCGGAACGATCAGCAGCATCATCGACATGGAGGTCATGGCCATCGGCATGTACATCAGCACCGAGGACATGGTCGATTCGGGTTCGGACAGCTCCGGCGGCTCCTGGAGCGAGACCGTGCCGGACGGCATGTCGGGGCCGGGCCGGCGCGGCGGTCGGCGGACCAGGATCGTGCTCACGGGGTCCTCACCCTCACCAGACGTTTCCTTCGTCGTCGACGACGTTTCCCGCACACGCCGCGGCCGCGTTCGTGGCCGAAGGCACTGCCGGGCCGGTCGGGGGCGGGCTCGGCCCTCGTGCGGACGCGCCGTACCCGAACATCGCGAAAACGCCGCGGCAACCGTCCGGTACCTGATCGGTAAGCCCGCCACAACGCCGCCGTTGGGACGGGATGCGGTGTTGGTTACCACGGCGCTACCCTCTAAACACTAGCGTTGCCATGTGGTATCAAGTATTCGCAACAAATATCCAACATACTGCCAAACAGGCCGCGCCTCCCCTCAGCCGCAGCTCTCCTCCCCAGCCGCAGCCCACAACTCGGCCGTGCCGCCTGTCGCCGCTTCCGCCCCCCGAGAACCGCACCTGGGTAGGCCATGAACGACACCACCGCTTCGGACCTCTGCCGCCTGCAGATCCGCGCACCGAACCGGTCGTTCGAGATAGCCGCGCCCACTGCCGTCCCCGTCGCCGAGCTCCTGCCCACACTGGTCCTCTACGCCGAAGGCGACGAGGGCGAGGACCTGGACGAGAGCGGCCTCGAACACGACGGCTGGGTGCTCCAGCAGCTGGGCGACGATCCGCTGGACGAGGACGAGACCCTGGACTCGCTGGGCCTGTGCCACGGCGAGACCCTGTACCTGCGGCCGCGCCGCGACCAGCTCCCGCCCATCCACTTCGACGACCTCATCGACGGCATCGCCACCGGCATGGCCGAGCGGCCGGACAAGTGGCGCCCGGCGTTCACCCGGGTGCTGCTCCAGTCGCTGGCGCTGACCGGGCTGCTGCTCGGCTTGGCGGTACCGGCCGTGGCCGGACTGACCCTGCTGACGGCGGTGACCTGCGCCGCCTCGGCCGTGGTCATGCTGATCTCCGCGTGGGCGGCCTCGCGGGCCATGGGCGATCTGCCCGCCGCGTCCGGGCTCGCCGCGACCGCGGCGCTGTACATGGGCACCGCGGGCGCGGCCATGCCGACCGGGGACCCCGGGACCGCGCTGCTGGGCGCCCAGCTCGTGACCGGGGCCATGACCGCAGCGGGGGCCACCGTCCTCGGCGTCGCCGCCGTCGCCGGCGCGGTCCCGTTCTTCTCCGGTCTGATCACCGCCGAAGCCCTGATCGTGCTGGGCGCCCTGGGCCTGATGCTGCTGCCCAACGGCACGCCGCCCGCCGTCGCCGCCGCGCTCGGGCTGCTCACCCTTCTCGTGGGCACCTATTCGCCCCAGCTCGCCTTCCGGCTCTCCGGCCTGAGGCTGCCGCCCCTGCCGTCCAACCCCCAGCAGCTCCAACAGGGCATCGACCCCTTCCCCGCACGCGGCGTCCTGGACCGCTCCGCGCTCGCCGACCGGTTCCAGAGCGCGCTGCTGGCCGCCACCGGTGCCGTGCTCACCGCGTGCCTGATCGTCCTCGCCCTCGCCGAGGGCTGGGTGGCCACCACGCTGTGCATCCTCGTGTCGCTGGTAATGCTGCTCCAGACACGCGGTCTGGCCGGCGCCTGGCAGCGGGCGTTCATGACCGCGCCGCCCTGCCTCGGCCTGGCGACACTCGTCGTGTCCTTCGCAGCCTCCACGGGGGCGGTGGGACGCTCGTTGACGCTGCTCGGGGTCTTCGCGGTGGTCACCGTGCTGGGCGTGCTGTCCTGGAGCCTGCCGGGCACCCGCCCGCTGCCGCACTGGGGACGCGCCGCCGAGATCATCCAGTCGCTGATCACCATCGCGGTCTTCCCGCTCGTCCTCGCCTCCTTCGGCGTTTTTTCGGTGATCCGGGCGATCGGCGGCTGACATGCAGACGCGACGCGACCGGGTACAGGCCTACAACTTCACGGTCGGGCGGCTGGGCACGGCCATGCTGGAGGCCGATCCCGACGCCGCCGACCAGCCCATGCGCCGGACCCGCACCGGCAACTACCTCGGCGTCGCCATCGGCGCACTGATCTGCGTCGGCTTCCTCGTCTGGGGGCTGATCTTCCCGGGAGGCGCGACGTCCTGGCAGCAGGAGGGCCGTCTCGTCGTCGAGAAGAACTCCGGCGCCACCTACCTCTACGGCAGCGGGGAGCTGCGGCCGGTCGCCAACTACGCCTCGGCCCGCCTCGCCTCCCAAGGCGAACCCCAGGTCAGCCGGGTGACCGCGGAATCGCTCGACGGCGTCCGCGTCGGCAGCCGCATCGGTATCCCCGGCGCGCCCGACGCGCTGCCCAACGCCGAGACGGCCGCGGACAACCTGTGGCGGCTGTGCGCCCTGCCTCCGGGCGAGGACGGCAAGGGCCGCAGCGCCCTGACCGTGGGCCCCGACCCCGGTCCGGGCATCCCGCTCAGGGACAAGGCCCTCCTCGTCGCCGGGCCCGACGGAGACCGCCACCTGCTGTGGGACGGCCGACGCCTGCGCATCGACGCCGAGGGCGGCGCCCTGCAAGCCCTCGGCTACGGCACGGCGCCCGCCACCGCGGTGCCCGAGGAGTTCCTGGAGGCGGTTCCGGCGGCTCCCGACCTCTCCGCGCCCGACGTCGCCGGAGCCGGCGAGCAGGGGCCCGCCATCGCCGGGGCGCCCAGCCGGGTCGGCCAGGTGTTCGCGGTCGCCGCACCGGAGGGGCGCGAGGACCAGCATTACCTGCTCACCCGGGACGGGCTGGTACCGCTCACCCTGACCGACGCCCTGCTGCTGCTGGCCGACCTCGACGTGACCGCCGCCGCCTACCCCGGCGGCGACCCCGCGGCCGTCGCTATCCCGGCAGGCGAAGCCAACGCCAACCTGGCGTCCGGCGCCGAACCGGCGCGCCCGCCCGACAGCGGCATACCCGCCTCCCCGCCCGAGACGGCTCCCCTGGACGCGGGCGTTGCGCCGTGCCTGGTGCCCTCGTCCGGCGACCTGGCGCTTGCGGTGTACGCCGTCGGCTCCATCACCGCGTGGACGGTGCCGGAGTCGACCGGCGTCGCCCCCGGCTGCCCCACCCCCGACCGGATCGGCATCCCCACCGGCGCGGGCGGCGTCGCCACCGCCTCCCCGGTCGGCGGAACCGCCGACGCCTCATCCGCCTACCTGGTGACCGACACCCCTGCCAAGTACCGCATACCGAGCGAGGAGGCGCTGACCGCACTGGGCTATCAGGCGAGCGACGCTCAGCAGGTACCGACCTCGCTGCTGCGGCTGCTGCCGACGGGCCCCGTGCTGTCCCCCGCCCAGGCCGCCCGGCCCGTCGCCGAGGCGGAGGGCGGCGGAGAAGGAGGATGCCCGTAACCGCCTCCGGACCGGCCGCCGAGACCGCCCGCGACCGACCATCCGACCGCAATGAAGAGCAGCCCGCCCGCTAACCGAGGAGGACCGCAATGGCCGGACAGACCAGGAGTACCGAGGAGGCCAACAGGCTCGCCCTGGAGGCCATGACCGACGCGCACACCACCTGCAACAACGTCTACAGCAGGGTCGACTCCGCTCGCGACAGCCTGCGTCCCTCGTGGAAAGGCGACGCCTCCACCGTCTACCAGGAGGCGCTCGTGCAGTGGCTGGAGGAGCTGCGGCTCATCGTCAACGACATGGGCCGGAAGATGGAGCAGTGGGGCGGTACCAGCACCAAGATGCGTGACACCGAGGACACCAACCTCGTCACCAGCAGCCGCTGGATGAACGACCTCAACCCGAACCAGGGCTGACCGGAGCCGCAACGGGCCCGTGCCCGGAATCGATCGAATCGACCGACCCTCCACGCGAAGGAGAGAACCATGAGCGGCTTCGAGATCACCTACGGCCGGGTCGCGGACGTGACCGGCCAATTGAGGACCGAGACCAACAACGTCTCCAACGCGCTCGACAAGCTCGCCGGCGAAATGGCGTCGGTGCGCTCGGAGCTCGAAGGCGACACCGCCTCCAGCTACGACGAGGCGATGGCGATGTGGCGCAAGAACGTCGACGACATGCGTTTCCTGCTCAACAAGGCCGAGCAGGCGCTCCAGCAGGTCGCTCAGAACTACAACGAGACCGACCTGCGCGAAGGCGCCCTGTGGGACGCCCTTAAGTAGGGCGCGACCAGAGCGGCGGAGTGCCCGTCGGCGCGGTACCGTCCGCCGCGCCGGCGGCACACGGCCGACCTCGGGGAGGTTGCGGCCTGCCCCGGTGCGCTCGCCGCCCCGGCCGGTCCTCCGCCCTCGCGCTCCTCTCTCCCTTCTGCCTCCCGGCGGCAACGACTCCGCACTCCCCCGACGACCAGCCTGACGGCGCACCGGAGACCTAGGAGACACAGCCGTGTCCATTCCCCCTCGCGACAATTCCGGCGACGAGACCCCGGCCGCAGAGGACGAGCAGCCGCTCATCATCAGCGCCGATGCGCCGACCCCGTCGCCCTCGGACATCGAGGAGACGACGTGGGCGGACGGCAGCGGGTCCGGGCGTGTCACCCACGACCCCGAAACGGGGCGGATCACGATCGAGCAGGGCGACCGCGTCTTCACCGTCGACCGGTCGGACAAGGGCGCGGTCATCGACCCCGGAGGCGGCGGTGTCACCGTCGACCCGGATACCGGTCTGATCCGCATGAACATGGGGCAAGGCGGCGGAGGCGCTCGCGGCGGCGAGCAGCCCGCCCCCCACGACGCCTCCTCCCCCGAGTTCCTCAAGAGCGTTCACGTCCGCCCGGCTGAGAGCGACGACCTGTCCCGCCCTCCGCAGAACCGCTCCGATGACCGGCCCGCCGACGCCCTTGATCACGGGGAACCCCTCCAGCTCGCTGACACCCGGCGGCTCGAACCCGTCGAGCCCGCTCGCCCCGCCGAACCTGTGGAGCCGGCGCGCCCCGCCGAACCCGTGGTCGACCGCGAGGCCGAGTTCCGCGCGGCACTGTCGCCCATGGTGGGGCGGGAGGGCGTTCCGGTACAGGAAGCGGTGCCGCTGGAGCCCGCATCGAGCACCAAGCTGGTCGAAGCGGTCGAAGCCGAACCCGCTCAGGCCGTCGAGAGGCGGCTGGTGGCGCTGAAGGACGACGGCTCCGCGGGCGGCGACCAGGAGGGCTCGCACGACGAGGGCGGTGAAGGCGGCGAGGGGTCGCCGATCTCGCTGGGCGAGGACGGGCGGACCATCACCGTCACCTTGGACGGCCTGCACATCACGATCGATCCCGCGGCCGACACCATCGCGATCGACCCGGGCGACGAGACCATCAGCATCGATCCCGACACCGGGAAGTTGACCGTCGGCGACTCGGAGGGCGAGACGACCGACGGAGACGCCGACGAGGGTGAAGGCGGGGAACCCGGACAGGTCACCGAGATCGGCTTCGACAGCGGCGGCGGCGAGGACGCCGCGGACGGCGAAGACGCGGACGAGGACGGCTCCGACCAGAACGGCGGAGACGGTGACGGCGCGGATGCGGACGCGGAGGTGGGCGAGGTAAGCCTCGACCCCGATACCGGAGAGATCAGCATCGACTACGGCGCCGACCCCATCACCGTGGAACCCGGCGAGAACGGGGCCGTGGGCACGGTCATCGACCCCGGCGGCGCACCGGTGTCCATCGACCCGGAAACCGGCCTACTGACCATCGGCACGCCACCCGAGGAGGGGGTGCGGAACGACGGCGGCGACCGCGAAGGCGGCGGCGGGGACGGCGAGGGCACGCCCGAGGATCCCAAGATCAGCATTGATCCCGAGACCGGGGCCACCTCGATCGACGCGGGCGAGCTCGGCGTCGACGTCGACCCGGAGTCGGACACGGTGACCATCGATCCGGGCGACGGCGAGTTCTTCATCGATCCTGAGACCGGGAAGATCTCCATCGTGCCCGCCGGCGAAGGCGACTCCGGCAACGGCTCAGAGAATCCAGGCGGAGACCAGGGCACAGGGGACAAGGGCGGCCCTTCCGAGGAGAAGGGTCACGGCGACCACGGTGCCCAGGACGACCAGGACGGTCAGGGCGGTCAGCACGACCAGGACGGTCAGGGCGGTCAGGGCGGTCAGGGCGGCGAAACAGGCGATACGGGCCAAGACCACCGGGACAGCCGGGACGACCAGCAGGGGCACGACGGCGACGACGGGCGTGGCCAGCCGGATCAGGACCGCCAGGAAGAACCGGACAGCCGGCCGGAGCACGGACTGGGACAGGCACAGGGGCAGGGGAAAGGCGACAGCGGCCCCGGCTCCGATGGCTCCGGGGACAACCCGCCGTCCGAAGGCGCCCCTGCACAGCAGGAAGGCCCCGGAGGCGACGGGGGTGACACCCAGCACCAGGCGCAGCCGATGGAGAGCCACGAGAACGACGTCCTGAAAAAGCTCTCGGACGAGCAACCCGGCCTTGACGGGAACGGCGCGTTCATCCCCGAAACCGAGACGGTCGACGGAAACGATTCGCCTCCGCAAGCGGACCCGGAATACGAGGCGAAGCGAACAGCACGTACCCCCGTCGCCGATACCGAGTCGACACCGTCCGAGAAGCCGGAAGGCAAGGGCGGTAAGCAGGGCGACGGCAATGGCGGTCAAGGCGCCGTCCCCGCTTCCCCCGCGACATCGTTCCAGCCCGTGACCACAACTGTCCCCGAGGACAGTGAAGACGAGGAGCAGGGCGAAGGCGGCGGTCAACCGGAGGGCCAAGACGACAACGGCAACGACGGCAACGGCGACGACGAGAAGGGCGGCCAGGATGACGAGGGGGACGACGGCAAAGGCGGTGACGAAGGCGGCGAGGACGGCGAAGGCGGCGACGACACGGGCGGCGAAGAGGACGAGAAAGGCGGTGGCGAGGACGAAAAGGGTGGCGACGACGACGGCAACGGTGACGGCGGCAAGGGCGGCGAAGAGGACGACCAGGGCGGTGACGACGGCAAAGGCGGCGACGGAGAGGGCGAGGGCGGAAAAGGCGACGTAACGGCCATCAACTACCGGATGGTCAGAGACTTCAACACGATTCTCAAGACTTTCCTCGCAGACCATCTGGAGGGCCACGAGGCGACGTTCCGGCGCTACCAGTCGACCGGCGACGGGGGCGGAGGAGATTTTCTCCGAATCGGGGACCCGAATTCGTTTTCTCCGGCCAAGGACGTGAAGTCCGTGGTCGACCCGTCGCTTCCGTTGATATTCACGGCCGTTAGTGACCTCCGCAAGGAACTGGAGCTCATCACCGAGCAGCTCGACAAGAACGTGATCACCTTCGAAACCCATGAAGACGACGAAGAACTCAGTCTCCAGGAACTGGTCGGCATCATCGGCGAGCCGCCGCAATCCGGCGGTTCCGGCGGCTACGGGGGATCGGACCAGGGGAACGGCCCTCCCGACGAAACGACGGGGGACCCCGGGGGGCAGAATGAGTGACGGGCCCGCCTGCACCGCTATCCGCTACCGCACGGCAGCCGACGTATGGAGGATGAGAATCCATGCCGCGTGAGGTCAGTGAGATCATGAACATCTTCGCCGACAAGGACGCAAAGGTCGGCACGAACCATCATGACCGGATGGCGGACAAGGGTGTGATCGTCAATGAGCCCTGGCTTATCAACGGAAAATACTATCCGCCGTACAACTATTTCAACCAGCCGGACGACATCGAGCTGTGGTGGTCGTACAACTATTGGGAAGACCCCGTATGGAGCGGCGGCTACACCTGGTCCTACGACCGCAACGTCGGAACGCACTATGCCGGCTACCAGCTGAACGAGGCCATGTGGAACGACCACGAGCCGAAGTTCCGCGAGGGCCTCAAGCGGCTGACGGACGTGGCTCTCGATCGGGGGACCTGGTCCACCTCGTACGAGAAGGGGACGCTGACGAAGATCGCCCGCGAAGTGAACAACCTGGAGGTGGATCTTCGCGGTTTCGTCAGCGGCCCGGACGGAAAAGGCGGACTGGTAAAGCAGTTCGAGAATCTGAACCTCTCGGAGGACGGAGGGTTCAAGGGGACCGCCGCCGGCGCGTTCGGAAACCGGATCTACGAGCTGGCCACCCGGCTCCAGGACATGTACGAGCAGCTCAACAATATCGATGCACCGTTGAGCGAGATACCGGACAAACTCGCGAAGGAGCTCAGCGCCCTCGAAGAAGCGGTGAACGACTGGTATTACGACAAAAACACAAAAGTTTACAACATACTCTACGATTGGTACCACCATACCACTTCCGGAACCCAGGAGTGGAACCCGGAACGCGGGCAGTTCCATATAACCTACACTGACGGCGGCACTACGGGGATCGTTTCCGATCAGGATGAGAAAGAGGGCGACGGGCCCACGACGACGGGCATCCTCAACGAGCTCAACCGGAGATGGGAAGAGAAGTTCAAAGGCGTCGACGAGGCCGCCAACGCCCTTTATGAAGCGATGACCGACGTCTACAACACCGCCTACGGAAAAATCAAGCCGTTCGAGACGCCTATAGGCGAACAGCTTTCTCCCTACGAGACCACCGGAAACCAGGGCGGTGGCGGTGGTGGCGGCGGCGGTATTCCGGAGGACCTCTTCGAGGACGTCTTTCCGGAGGACATGTTCGACAATGTCTTTCCGGACGACATGTTCGAGAACGTCTTCCCGGACAACATGTTCGACGACACGTTCCCCGACGACATGTTCGACAACATGTTCCCGGACGACATGTTCGACAACCTCGGCGGACCCGACGGCGGCGGGTTGGACGGGCCTCCCGGCGGCGGGAACTACACTCCGCCTCCCATTCCCGAGGGCTACTCCGGCCCCGGCGGCGACGGACTCGGCGGACCCGACAACAACCCCGGCAACTACACCCCACCCCCCATGCCCCAGGGCTACTCCGGCCCCGGCGGCGACGGACTCGGCGGACCCGACAACAACCCCGGCAACTACACCCCACCCCCCATGCCCCAGGGCTACTCCGGCCCCGGCGGCGACGGACTCGGCGGACCCAGCAACAACCCGGGCAGCAACAGCTACGCGCCCTACCCCCCGCCCTTCGGTCCGGGTGGTTTCCCCAACGGCCAGAGCGGCCCCAACGGCGGCGGATTGGGCGGTCCCGGCGCGAACTCCGGGCGCGAGCGCCAGGTTCTGGAGACCGATCCGGAGACCGGGCTGCCGATCAACCCCGAAACCGGAGAGCCCTTCCCCGTCGATCCCGAGTCCGGCCTTCCCATCGACCCTGAGACCAGGCTGCCGATCGTCACCGACCCGGAGACCGGCGAGGTCCAGCCGATCAATCCGCTGACGGGCGAGCCTTACGCTCCGAACGCGGAGCCCCCCACGCTGGAGACCGATCCCGAGACCGGGCTGCCGATCAACCCCGAAACCGGAGAGCCCTTCCCCATCAGCTCCGAATCCGGCCTCCCCTACAACCCCGAAACCGGGCTTCCGGTCGTCACCGACCCGGAGACCGGCGAGGTCCAGCCGATCGACCCGCTGACGGGCTACCCCGAGGGCTACGAGCAGGGCGGCGGCAACGCCCCGATACCCGAAAGCCCGGATTTCGACGTTCCCGGTCCCGACCAGGCGGATATCCCGCAACCGGAAACGCCGGAGATCCCCGATCCGGACCAGGCCGACCTCACTCCGCCGCCGACGCAAAGCACGCCCGACATTCCCGAATACCAGGGCGGTCCGCAGAACGGCGGCCAGGGACCCCAGAGTTCGGACCGCTCCACGTTGTTCTCCGGCCCGCCGTCCGGTTCCAACGCGCTGCCCGAGAACTCGACGGGCAATCAGAACAGCGGCCCGTCCGGCGGCGGCTTCGGCAGCACTCCGGGGAGTTC
Organism: Streptomonospora halophila; assembly: GCF_039542725.1. Classification (NCBI taxonomy): domain Bacteria; kingdom Bacillati; phylum Actinomycetota; class Actinomycetes; order Streptosporangiales; family Nocardiopsidaceae; genus Streptomonospora; species Streptomonospora halophila. The sequence continues at coordinate 31,502 of NZ_BAABIK010000017.1, forward strand.
GCAGGACGGACCGGGGTCAGGCGGACTCGGACAGGGGACCGGCAACGGGATCGGTAATGGGGCCGGAAACGGGATCGGTAGCGAGACCGGCAACGGAGCCGGTGCGGGCAACGGCATGGGCCGCGGCATGATGCCGCCGATGATGCCCCCCATGGGCGGCATGGGCGGCATGGGCGGCGGCCAGAACAACCGCGAACGCGAACGCACCACGTGGTTGTCGGAGGACGAGCGCGTCTGGGGCACGGCGGCCAACCGCAACAGCACGGTTCTGGGCCGCCCCACGCCCGGCGCCGACAGCAAGAGGAGCACACAGCGCAATGACTTCATGGATGCCGGAGGAGAGCGAACGAGAACTGGAACGTCTGCAGAAGACGCTCCGCGAGGTGGAGGGCGCAAACGAAAGCCTGGAGTCGGCAACCGAGGAGGCCGTCGCCAAGAACAGACTGGTGGCGGCGAAGGTGAACGGGAGAGGTGAACTGGTGGAGCTGAGGTTCCACACCCAGGCCTACCGGGACATGGCGCCAGCCGAACTGGCCGACACCATCCTGGACACCATCAAGCAGGCGCACGCCAAGATGGGCGAGCGCGTGGCCGAGCTCTATAAGCCGCTCGCACCCGAAGGGGTCGACATGCAAGCGGTGATGGAAGGCAGGTTCGACCCCGCGGAGATGTTCCGCCGGCTCGGCGGCACCATGCCTCGCGGCCCGTTCTCCTGACGACGGGGGCGGTCGCACCGCCCGCTCCGCCGTCCCCCGAAACGACCGCTGCGCACAGCAGGAAGGCAGGAGGCCGTGAACGCCTCGAACCAGGATTCCTCCGACTACTCCCATTCCAAAGCGCTGTTCGCCCTGCCGGAGGAACTCGCGCGGAGCGGGTCCGAGCTCTACGCCCCCGCGAACGCCGTCGACGAGATCAAGCGCCGCTACCAGACCTTCCGCCAAGGGCTCGATCCGCTTTGGGGCGAGGACGAGATGTCCCAGAAGCTGGAGAAGAACACCGACCCGCTGGAAGAGAACCTGATGCTCTACCTCGACCACCTCGGCGAGGGCCTGCGGACGTGCGCCGACTACACCATGCAGACGGGCCGCAGCATGGAGGTCGTCGACGAGTCCGCCGCTGACACCGGCAAGTCGCTCAAGTCCGACATGGGTGACGTCGATGGCGGCGGCGGCAAGGGAGGCCGCTGGTGACATCGGTCGCCCGGGCGCGATCGGCGCAAACGCGGTCGCGCCGGACCGCGGTGGCCGTCGAGCCGGCCGGGCCGGCTCGACGGCCGCCGCGCAGCGCAGACCGCGGCGTTGTTCCATCCCGCGACGGTGTTCCGCCCCGGCGCGGAGGCGTGCAAGGAGGACCACGATGACCGAACCGTTCGCCGCCCGACCGGGCGCGGCGGGCCGGCGCGCGCCCGGTCCCTCGGGGCTGCTGCACTGGCCCTCCCGGATTCCGCTGAACCAGCGCGCCGACGCGCGCCCCGGGCCCCTTCGGGGAACCGGGGACTCCCTCGACGGGCAGCCGGGCGGCCTGCCCGACGTGGTACCGCAGGCGCATACCCCCCGAAGCGATGCGGCGGATGCCGCAGCCCCCGCCCGCCGCGGCATCTCCGTCCCCGACACCCGGCAGGAACCCGTGGCGAAGCCCGCCACCGCTCCCGAGGGCCGGCCCCTCGGGCGGCCGGGCCCGCCCGCCCTCGCCGGGGCGGCCATCGCCGGACTGCTGCTCGTGGTGGCGCCCTTGGCGATGTCGGCGCTGCAGCGCCCGGAGACCCTCGCGACCGTTCCGGTTACCGCGGGCGTGGGCCTGCGCGCCGAGGGACCCGAATCCGGCGGAGGCGGCGCGGGTGCCGGGCAGCAGGAGTCCGATACCACCGCGGGCACCGAATCGCTGAGCGGCGGCGCGCCGGCCGACTCCCCACCGGACCGCGGCTATGTCCCCGAAGCCGTTCCGCAGGAGGAGTCCGGCACATCCGCAATCGGCGAGCAGGCCCAGAGCCGGTCGCAAGGGGAGGGCACCGACAGCGGGCACACCGATGCCGCAGGGGCCGGCGGCGGCGTCGAGGCCGACGGCGCGCCGCAGATCACCCCCGAGGCGGACTCGGGCGACCAGGACGGCGAAGGTGGCGGGGGTGACGGTGGCGGCGGCGAGCCCGGGCCGGACAGCGGCGACGCTCCTGCCGGTTCCGAGAACGAGAGTCGCGGCGACGACGGCGACGACGGCGGGAACGATGCCCCCGGCCCCGGGGACGAGCCCGCCGGCGACTCCGGCGACGCCCAGGCGGCGCCGATGATGGCGGGCCCCTCCGCCGGCGGCGAGCCCTCGCCCGAGGGCGAGGAGGCCGCCCCCTCCCCCTCGGCCTCCTCCTCCGGTCCGGAGTTCACCGCCCTCGCGGGTCCGGGCTGCCCCGGCGGTGCAGGCGCCTCCTATGGAGCCGCCGGGCGCGGCGGCGACGCCCCCCGCTGGGCGACCCGGGACGGCGGTTACGCCCTGGACGGCTGCGACGGCACCTATGACGCGATCCCGGTCTCGGGCACCGCGGAGTACGGCGACGGCCGGTACGCCTACTGGTCGTTCACCCCCGGCTTCGCCGACGCCCAGTGCGACGTCTACGTCTACATACCCGAGGACGCGAGCCCGCAGTGGGTCACCGACCGCGAGGCGATGTACCAGATCTTCCCCGGTCCCGAGCCCTCGGGCAGCGCCGCGGCGGTCTTCGGGGTGCGGCAGGCCGAGTCCAAAGGCGGCTGGGTGAAGGTGACGGGGTTCGTCTCGCCCACCGAGCGGTTCACCGTCCAGCTCACCAACATCGGCGAGGACGCGGTCGCGGGCCAGGGCGGTGCGACCTCGCACGTCGCGGCTTCGGCGGTCCGGGCGAGCTGCACCTGACGACGCCCGCACCGGGCGGGGCGGCCCGCAGCCGCCACCCGCGCAGAGCACGGGGCCGCGCAGCGGCGGCCCGCTAGTAGAGGAGAACGAACGTGGCCAGGCAGGTCCTTACCGTCGACCCGGACGCGGCGGACGGCTATCCGACGATCGGCGCCGCCCTCGCCGCAGCCGACAGCGGCGCCCTGATCAGCATCGCCCGCGGCCGCTACGAGGAGACCCTCGTGCTGCGCAACGTGGTCACCCTGGTGGCGCGCGACGGCCGCGGCAGCGTGGAGCTGCTCGCCGACTCGCGCAGCGCCGTGGCCTCGGCGGCCGAGGCGGTGAAGCTCTCGGGGCTGGTCCTCAGCGGCCGTTCGACCGACCACCCCACCGTGGACATCGCCGCCGGCCAGGTGGAGATGGCCGACTGCGAGGTGAGCGCGGAGGCGTGGGCGGCGGTCTCGGTGCGGGGCTCGGGCGCGCTGGCGATGCGGGAGAGCCGGGTGACCTGCTCGGGCGGCGCCGGCGTGGTCATCACCGCGGCGGAACCCAGCGCGGTGGAGGACTGCGTCATCGAGGAGGTGAACACCAGCGCCCTGGTCATCGGTGAGCGCGGGCGCCCCTCGGTGCGCTCCTGCGTGCTGCGCGACACCGGCGGCAACGGCCTGTTCGCCAGCGGCCAGGCCGCCGGAACCGTCGAGGACTGCGAGATCTCCCGCACCGCCAAGCCCGCTATCGCGCTGGAGGAGGACGCCTCGACCAGCGTGCGCGGCACACGCGTGCACGGCGTGTCGGGCGACGGCCTGATGATCTCCAGTCGTGCCCGGCCGGTGATCGAGGACTGCGTCATCGAGGACACCGGCGACCGGGGTGTCGGCGTGCACAGCGGCGCCGACCCGCAGCTCTCGCGTGTCGCGGTGAACCGGGCGGGCGGTGTCGGCATCCACCTGTGGGGCAAGGCGCGGGGCCTGTTCGCCGACTGCGACGTGGCGGAGTCCGCCGGGGACGGAGTGCGGGCCGAGGACCGGGCGGCGACGTCGTTCATCGGCCTGACCGTGCGCGGCGGCACCGGCATCAGCCTGAGCGGCGGCAGCACCGTCGAGTTCGACCGGGGCATCGTCACCGGCACGTCGGGACCGGGCTTCGTGATCGAGGACTGCGCCCCGTTCCTGCGCGGGGTGGCGATCACCGAGACGCGGGGGCAGGGCGTCTTCTTCCGCAAGGAGGGCCACGGCCGCTTGGAGGACGCCACACTGGAGCGGACCGGCAAGGCCGCCATCGCCGTCAGCGAGGGGTCCCGGCCGCTGCTGAGCGGTGTGCAGATCAACGACAGCGCCGACAACGGCGTCAGCGTCGGCGCGAAGGCGAAGGCGGACCTGCGCGACTGCGACATCACCGGCTGTGCGGGCGAGGGCATCGCCGTGCACAACCGCGGCGAGGTGTCGGTGCTGCGCTCGCGGGTCTACAACGGGCGGCGCAACGGGGTGCTGGTGGCCGCGGGGGCGACGGCCTCGCTGCGCCGCTGCGAGATCTTCGCAAACAGCAGCGACGGTGTGCTGGTGCACTCCGCTGAGGACGTCGTGCTGGAGGACTGCTCGGTGCGCGAGAACGCCCGCTCGGGGCTGCGCCAGACCGTGACCAGCGACCGGGTCCGCGCCGAGGACCTGCTCAGCCGCGACAACGGCGCGCCCGACGCCTACGGGGAGGGCGCGGACACGTCGATGCCGGTGCCCTCGCCCGCACCCGGCCCGGACCAGGGCGACGGCGAGCAGGTCGGCGACGACGGCGAGGCGCAGGGACCGCTGGCCGATCTGGAGGCCCTGGTCGGGCTGGCCAACGTCAAGCACGAGGTCAAGACGCTGATCACGCGCACTCAGATGAACCGGCGCCGGGCGGAGATGGGGCTGCCGACACCGACGACGGGCAGGCACCTGGTATTCGGCGGCCCGCCCGGTACCGGCAAGACGACCGTGGCGCGGCTCTACGGCCAAATCCTCGCCGAGCTGGACGTGCTGCGCTACGGCCACGTGGTCGAGGTGGCGCGCGCGGACCTGGTCTCGCAGTACGTCGGCGGGACCGCGATCAAGACGACCGAGGTGTTCGAGCGCGCCAAGGGCGGGGTGCTGTTCGTCGACGAGGCCTACACGCTCTCCGAGGGCAGCGAAGGCGGCAGCGGGCCCGACTTCGGCCGCGAGGCCATCGACACCCTGGTCAAGCTGATGGAGGACCACCGCGACGACGCGGTGGTCATCGTGGCCGGATACACCGACAACATGCAGCGGTTCCTGTCCGCCAACCCCGGGCTGGCCTCGCGCTTCAGCAGGACCATCGAGTTCCCCAACTACGAGGTCGGCGAGCTGGTCCAGATCATGCGCAACATGTGCGAGGCCAACCACTACACCATGGACGACAGCACCGTGCAGGCGCTGGCCGAGTACTTCGAGCGGGTGCCGAAGGGGCCGGCCTTCGGCAACGGGCGCGATGCGCGCAAGCTGTTCGAGGGGATGGTCGACCGGCAGGCCTACCGGCTGGGCGGTGAGGCGCCGGACAACCCGGCGGAGCTGGCACGGCTGGTGCCCGAGGACCTCGGGCCAGAGGTGCTGGAGAGCGCGTCGGCGGGCGCGGCCTCAGAGGACGACTTGGCGAGCCTGAGGGCGGAGCTGGACGGGATGATCGGGCTCCATGAGGTCAAGGACACGGTCAACGACCTGACCAACCTCGTCGTCATGGCCCGGCGGCGGTCGGACATGGGACTGCCGGTGGCGCCGATGAGCCACCACCTCGTCTTCGCCGGGCCGCCCGGCACCGGCAAGACGACGATCGCACGGCTCTACGGGCGGCTGCTGCACACGCTGGGCGTGCTACCGGGCGGTCACGTCGTCGAGACCGCCCGCTCCGACCTGGTCGGCCGCTACGTGGGCCACACCGCGCAGATGACGGCGGAGGTCTTCGAGCGCGCCAAGGGCGGGGTGCTGTTCGTCGACGAGGCCTACACTCTGGCGCCCAAGGCCGGCGGCGGCAACGACTTCGGCCAGGAGGCCATCGACACGCTGGTCAAGCTGATGGAGGACCACCGCGACGAGGTCGTGGTCATCGTCGCGGGCTACACCGACGAGATGCAGCGGTTCCTCGACTCCAACCCCGGGTTGGCGTCGCGGTTCAACCACCGGGTGGAGTTCGCGTCCTACAGCGACGACGAGCTGGTGACCATCGTCGAGCACATCGCGCGCGGGTCGGGCTACGAGTGCACCGAGCCGACGCTGGAGGCGCTGCGCGCGCACTTCTCCCAGGTGCCGCGCGACTCCTCGTTCGGCAACGGGCGCTACGCCCGCCAGGTGCTGGAGCGCATGGTCACCCGGCAGGCGGGCCGCCTGGTGCACGCCGAGAACGCGGGCCGCGACGACTTCAACACGCTGCTGCCCGAGGACATCCCGGCGCTCTGAGCGCGGTCTGCGGCACGACGGAAGCCGCGGCGGTCACCGGTGACCGCCGCGGCTTCCGTCGTTTCGGGCGGGAGCCACGACCACCGGTTCGCCGAGTCCGGCGTGGCCGGTATCGGACGTCGCCACACCCCCGGACCTGTGCTCATTTGAGCGAAACCGATTGACTGTCGAGGGCAAACGGACATAATCAAAGAGGGCAACAATCAAACGGATCGGCAAATGCGGGCTCACACACATTGCGCCGGGTGCAGCGCCCCGGATCCAGCGCGCTTCCGACTGATCGCCGGCCCGTCCGTCCCCGATGCGGTCGCTGCGGATTCCGCGGCCCCGGCGGCCGCCACCGGGCGCCGCCCGCGGTTCGCCGCCGCGGCGGCCCCGACCGCCACCGCCGTTGAAGCACGGAGCAGGCCCGCATGATCCTGACCTGTACGCCCAACCCCAGCGTCGACCACACGCTCGAAGTGCCCGAGCTGCGCCTCGGCGGCATCCTGCGCATCAGGTCGCCTACCACAGAGGCGGGCGGCAAGGGGGTCAACGTCTCCCGCGCGCTGCGCGCGATGGGGCATGCGACCACCGCCGTGCTGCCGGTCGGCGGCGCGACGGGTGCCGAGCTCACCTCCCTGCTGGGCGACCTGCACCACGTCGCGGTGCCGATCGCCGGCACCACGCGCAAGAACTTCACGCTGGCCGAGGGCGACGGCACCACGACCAAGCTCAACAGCTCCGGCCCCGAACTGGCGCCGGAGGAGATCGACGGCCTGCTGGAGACGGTCGAGGCCGAGCTGGCGCGCGGCCCGGAGTGGCTCGTGGCCAGCGGAAGCCTGCCCATCGGTGCGCCGGTCGACTTCTACGCGCGCCTGGCCAAGCTGGCCGGCTCCCGCGGCGTGCCGCTCGCGCTGGACACCTCGGGCGAACCGCTGGAGGCCGCTGTCGCGGCGGGCGGCAACGCACTGCTCAAGCCCAACCGCGAGGAGCTGAGCGCGCTCGCGGGCCGGGATATGGAGACCGTCGGCGACGTCGCCCGCGCAGCAGGCACGGCCGTGGCCCGGGGCAACCGCGCGGTCCTGGTCACCCTGGGGCCGCACGGAGCCGTGCTCGCCGAGGCCGACGGCACCTGGTGGGGCCAGGGCCCGTCGGTCGTGCCGCGCAGCACCGTGGGCGCGGGCGACTGCGCGCTGGCGGGCTACCTCTCGGCCGACGGCTCGCCGGAGGGGCGCCTGCGCCGCGCCGTGGCCTGGGGCGCGGCGGCCGTCGCACTCCCCGGAACCACGGTGCCCGGCCCCGAGGACCTCCGTGCCGAGTCGGTGCGGGTGGTGGCCGACCCGCCCGCGTCCTGGCGCCTGGACGACCTGTAGCGACGCCGCGGGACGCGTCAGGCCGGCGTCCTCCCGGCGCGCCGGGCAGGGCACGTCGGCCGCCGGGGGCCGCGGCCCCCGGGGCGTTGCCACGGGCGCTCGGCCCGCGCCGACGCCGGTGCGGGCCGCCGACGGCGCCGTTCTGTCGCAACCCCCTGCCATGATCATTCCGTCATCGGGCAGTGGCCGCGACCGGGAGGAGGCCGAGCAGTGGACGCCGAGCAGGAACGCGGTCCCGCCGCCGCGCACCCCTTCCATCGCGCCGGGCCTGTCGCCCCCGCCCCGAACCGCGGACGGTGAGGGCGACGGTGGCTGCAGCGGCGGCGGAGGGCGCTCGGGCCGGTGCGGTGCCGCGGCCGCGGCACCGGCTAGAACTCGGGCATCACGAGTTCCTGGCCGGGCTCGATCTCGGACTCGCTGAGGCCGTTCGCCTTCACGATCTCGTGCACGGTGCTGCGCGGATCGTCGCCGGGACGCACACGTTCGGCGATCGACCACAGGGTGTCACCGTCGCGGACGACCACGGTGGGAGGCGCCTCCTCGTGCAGCGCCGACTCCGCGGGCGCCGGGCCCGTGGCGGAGGCTCCGGCGGTGCCCACGGCCAGCAGCAGGCCGGCCAGAAGGGCGGTCGCCAGCGCCGAGACCGCCGCGCCCACCACGACGCGCCCTCGGCGCGTGAGGCGCTCGTTCCACAGTTTGGCTGCGGCGCCGAGCACCGGAGCGGGGCGCGGTGCCGGGACGGCGGCCGGGCGCAGAGCCCGCGCCGGGGCCGGTGCCGCCTGCCGCGGACGCCGGGCCGCCCTCGGCGGGGCCGCCGCGGCGGCGCTCCACTCGGGCAGCTGCCGCGCCCAGTCGAACAGCGCGCCGTCGTGCGCTCCCGGGAACGGGTCGGCGCCGGAAGCGCCTTCGCGTTCGGCCTCCTCGGCCGGCGGCGCCTGCGGCGGGACCACGGACAGCCGCGCGCGCCGCGGCAGCCGGACGGCGGGCCCGCCGTCATCGGGTCGTGGGATGTCGGGCCAGGTCAAGGGGGATTCGAACGCAGTGGCGGATTGAGACGCTGACATAGTCATGGCCGCACAGTCCTCACCTTCGTACGCCAGTTCGTTAGAACTAACGTTCGATTCCTACCGCATTCGAGCGAATTTTTCAGCACCATCTCGAACGTTTGTTTGATATTGCCGTGTGCACGCAGTAACGTTGGACATGTTTCGCTGCGGTATCGGCGACGCCACGTTCAGTGGCTGAACACGCGCTACCGCTGCCGAACACTGATCGACCGGCTGGTCCCTCGAGTCGGGGGATCCGCCTGACGCCCGCCGATAGCCGCACCCAGAACAACCGACCGCCGAGGAGGCCGGCCGTGCCGGAGGAGAACCACGGAACCCAGGAACCTCACACGGGCGGGGGGTCCGTCACCGCGCTCCGGTCCGCTGCCGCTCCACCCGCCGATTCTCAGGACTCCGCTGACAGCGCCGAGGGGGCGCCGCAGCTCACCGCACGCCAGCAGAGCGTGCTGAACTGCATCCACCGCTATGTGCGGCAGCGCGGATATCCACCGTCCATCCGGGAGATCGGCGACGCGGTGGGGCTATCGAGCCCGTCCAGTGTGGCGCACCAACTGAAGGTCTTGCAACGCAAGGGCTACCTCTACCGCGACCAGAACCGCCCACGAGCGGTCGAAATCCGCATTCCGGGCCAGCCGCCGGTGCGCTCCTGGGACCAGCTGGAGGAGACCCCCGAGGCCGACGAGTCCCGCGCGACCGCGGTCCCGGTGGTCGGGCGCATCGCGGCGGGCGGCCCCATCCTGGCCGAGGAGTCCATCGAGGACGTCCTCACGCTGCCCAAGCAGCTCGTGGGCGAGGGCCGGCTGTTCATGCTCAACGTCGTCGGCGACTCGATGGTCGACGCCGCCATCACCGACGGTGACCTGGTCGTCGTCCGCCAGCAGCCCGAGGCCAACAGCGGCGACATCGTCGCGGCGATGCTCGACGACGAGGCCACGGTCAAGGCGTTCAAGCGCGACTCCGACCACGTGTGGCTACTGCCGCGCAACGACGAATACGAGCCCATCCTCGGCGACGACGCCACCATCCTGGGCAAGGTGGTGGCCGTGCTCCGGCGCGTGTGAGCCGCCGCCGCGTCGGCATAACGAGTTCGCCTCGCTTTGGCACGGGTTCGTGATCTTCGCTGTAGATCACGAACCCGTCGCCTTTTCGGAACCCAACGGTTATCCCTGACCCCGCCCGGCACCGGTTCCCGATCCCCCGCCCTACGCCGCGACGGCGGCTCCGCGCCAGGGACCAAAGGCCGAATCCTCGCGTGCCGCCCGCCGCTCAGGGCCGCCCGGCGCGCCGCACGCCGCCGATCCCCCGGCACACCCCGCACCCGCGGGCGCGGCGGGCACTACGGTAGGGACCATGCCCGTCCGCTCGCCCTTGCGCGCCGCCGCCGTCGCCGCGCTCCTGGCGGCCCTCCTGGCCACCGGCTGCAGCCCCGAAACCGACGACTCCGGGCCCGTCGAGCCGCCCGGCATCCGGCCGCAGCAGAGCGAGGTCACCTTCCGCAGCGGCCCCGACACCCTGCACGGCACCTTCGCCCTGCCACCCGGCGGCGGTGGCGACCTGCCCGCGGCGCTGATCGTCTCCGGCAGCGGCCCCACCGACCGCGACGGCAACAGCCCGGGGCGGCCCGACGCCGGCACGAACAAGAACTTCGCGCGCCTGCTGGCCGACATGGGGGTCGCCTCCCTGCGCTACGACAAGCTCGGCAGCGGCGAGACCGGCATGGCCTCGCGCGAGAAGGACGCCGCCGTCGGCTACGGCGTCTTCGCCCAGGAGGTCGCCGACGCCTACGCGCACCTGGCGTCGCGGCCCGAGGTCGACCCCTCGCGGCTCATCGTGCTGGGCCACAGCGAGGGCGCCCTGTTCGCGCTGCGCGCCCACGAGATCGTCGAGGAGCATCCGCCGCGCGCACTCGTCCTCGCCGCCCCGCCGGGCCGCCGCTACCTCGACGTCGTCGACCGGCAGATCACCGAGCAGGTCCGCAGGGCCGAGGCCGCCGGCTCCATGGACTACGCCGCGGCCGACCAGGCGCTCTCGGACGTGCGGACCGCCGTCGCCGGAATCCGCGACGGCGACGAACTGGAGGAGGCCGACCTCCCGCAGGGCTTCGGGGGCCTCTTCGCTCCCCGGTACCAGGACTTCCTGCGCCGCATCGACGCGATGGACCCCGTGCGCCTGGCGCGCGACCTGCCCGCCGGCACCGCAACGCTCGTCCTGTGGGGCACCGCCGACTCGCAGATCGCGCGCGGCGACGTCGACCGCCTGATGACCGGGCTGCCCGACGGCGAGCGGGCCGACATCCCCGGCGCCGACCACGTGTTCCGCAGGTACAGCGACGCGCCCGGGGCGGAGGCGCTCGACTCCCGGCGCCGCTTCTCCCCCGACGTGGCCCCCGCCCTGCGCACCTTCCTGGAGTCCGAGACCGGCCTCTAGCCGGGGTGTGTTCGATGATTGGCGGTTCAGCCGGAACACGGCGCCCGACCGGCACCGCGTACGCCCGGCAGTGGCGGGCGTGTGCGGCCACGGCCTCAGTAGTCGCCCTTTTCGATCTCGGCGGTGACGGCCCGGGCCAGGGACTCGGCGTTGGCCAGCGCCACGTCGGCGGGCATCGACTCACTGGCCTGGTAGTCGACCGCGGCGGTGTGGCAGGCCATCGTGTACAGGTTCGACAGCCGCACCGCGGTGCAGCCCCAGTCGAAGCCCTGCACCGACTCGCTCCAGCCCTTGGCCTCGTCGCCGAGCCCGGACAGCTTGTGCGGAGACGCCTTTCCCCGCGCAGCCGCCTCCAGCGCCGTAGACGCGGCCTCGGTCCCCGGCCTGCCGGTGCGGTCGGCGTAGCGGACGATCACCACGCGCGCGGCCGCGGGCACCTCGGAGGCGGTCTGCGGCGTCTCCCAGCGGCACTCGTAGCCTTCGCGGCGCTCCGGGTCGAAGTCGGCGATCCTGCGGCTGAGCTCGGTGTCGCGCGCGGGGACCAGGCCGTCGAGGACGCCGCCGGGCACCACCGAGCAGTCGGGCGCCGACTCGTACTCGCCGCCCGCCGCAGAGGTGAGCGAGACGATCGCCCACACGCCGGCGGCGGCGAGCACCAGCACGACGACCGCCAGTGTGGCCACGACCGCGGTGGCGCATCCGCGGCTCTGCGCCGGTGCCGAGGAGATGGGCTCGGGCGGGGCGGCGGCGCCGAACGGTGCGGGAGGGCCGGGCGGCGCGGGCGGCCCGTGGCGTTCCGGCGGGCCGGGCGGCCCGGGCACTCCGCCCGGCCCGTGCCCGGGACCGCCCGAAGGTGGCTGGGCCATGCATGCCTCCCTGCTGCCGTCCTCGTGGTGCTCGGCGCGCGCGGCGCAACCCGGCGGCACTGCGGCGCCCAGTCACGCTACTACCCGCGCGGGGGCGGACTCCCCCGCCCGCCCGGCAGGCGAAAACGCGCTCCCGCCGACGGCGGGCATGCGACCGGCAGCACATGCGGCCGCCCGCGGGACCGGACCCGGCGGGGCGTCCTACAAGGAGCCGGCCACCCGCTCTGCGGCGGTCACGGCGCCCTCGCGGGCGGCGGCGTAGTCCATGCCGCCGTCTCCGGCATCGCCGCCGTAGAAGACCTGGATGAGCATGTTGTCGCGGCGGAAGACGACCTCGGCGGAGGCGGCGTCGGCGGTACCCGGCCAGACCAGCGCGCCCTCGCCCAGCTCGGAGACCGGATCGGCGCCCTCCAGGTCGCCGATGGGCGCCAACTGCTCCAGCCGCCGGCCGGCGGCGCGGGCGCCGCTGACCTCGCCGGCCTTGTCGGTGAAGTGGGCGGTGAAGTCCAGATGGAGCGAGCGCGGCGGGGCGTCGTCGGCGCCCACCGAAGTCCACACGCAGGTGGAGCTGTCCGCGTTCTCCATGGGGCCCTGCCGGCTGGTCTCCAGCTCGGCGCCGGGCACCAGCTCGGTCACCGCCTCCTGGGGCACCGCCGAGCAGGCCGGCGCGGAGGCGTAGGTGTCGGCCTCGTCGGCCTGTTCGGCCGGCTCGCCGCGCCCCACCAGCAGTCCGGCGGTGACCGCGACGGCCACGACCAGGACGGTTCCGGCCCCCGCCGCGATCCACAGCCGCCGCGCAGAGCCGTGCCGCTCGCCGCGGCCCCGCTGGTCCGGCGCGCGCCCGTTCCCCGCCATCGGTCAGGCCACGACGACGTTGACGAGCTTGGGTGCCTTGACCACGACCCTGCGGACCTCCTTGCCGCCGATGAAGCCCTGCACCTTCTCGGAGGCGAGCGCGAGCCGCTCCAGCTCATCGGGTTCGATGTCGGGGGCGACCTCCAGCTTGTCACGGACCTTGCTGGAAACCTGGACGACACACGTGACCGACTCCTGTGTCAGCAGTTCGGGCACCGGGGTGCGCCAGTTGCCGACGGCGACGGGGCCGGTGTGGCCCAAGCGCTCCCAGCCCTCTTCGGCGGCGTAGGGCGCGAACAGCGACAGGGTGGTCGCGACGACCTCGGCGGCCTCCCGCACGGCGGGGTCCTTGGCGCCGGGGCCGGAGTCGATCGCCTTGCGGGCCGCGGTGACCAGCTCCATCAGCCGTGCGACCGCGACGTTGAACCGGTGGGCTTCGACGGCCGCGGTGATCCTGTCCAGCGCCTGGTGGGTGGCCTTGCGCAGCGCCGCGTCGCCCTGGGCGGGGTCGGCGCCCGGCGCGGAGGCCGCCCCGGCCTCGGCCATCACCTTGAAGGCCCGGTTCAAGAACTTCAGCGAAGCGGCCGGCGAGACGTCGGCCCAGTCGATGTCGTCCTCCGGCGGGCCGGAGAAGATCACGGTCAGCCGCACGGCGTCGACGCCGTACCTCTCGATCTCCTCGCCCAGGTCAACACCGTTGCCCAGGGACTTGGACATGGCCTTGCCCTGGTTGATGACCTGGCCCTGGTTCAGCAGGCGGCGGAAGGGCTCGGTGAAGGACACCATGCCCATGTCGTAGAGGACCTTGGTGAAGAAGCGGCTGTAGAGCAGGTGCAGGATGGCGTGCTCCACGCCGCCCACGTACTGGTCGATCGGCCCCCACTCGGCGACCTTGTCGACGTCGAACGGCGCGTCGTCGACCTGCGGGGAGCAGTAGCGCAGGTAGTACCACGACGAGTCGACGAAGGTGTCCATCGTGTCGGTGTCGCGCTGGGCTGCGCCGCCGCACGAGGGGCAGGCGGTCTCGACCCAGTCGGAGGCGGCCGCCAGCGGCGAGACGCCCTTGGGGGCCAGGTCGGCGCCCTTGAGGTTGTCGGGCAGGCGTACCGGAAGCTCGTCGTCGGGAACGGGGACCTCGCCGCAGGCGGGGCAGTGCACGATCGGGATGGGTGTGCCCCAGAACCGCTGCCGCGACAGCAGCCAGTCGCGCAGGCGGTAGTTGACCGCGGCGGAGCCGGTGCCGCGCTCGCCGAGGATCGCGGTGATGCGCTCGATCGCCTCGCCCTTGGACATCCCGTCCAGCGGGCCGGAGTTCATCAGCCGGCCTTCGCCCGCGGTGGCGACACCGGTCTCGGCGGGGTCGCCCTCGCCGGTCTCGACGACCTCGCGCACCGGCAGCCCGAATGTGAGCGCGAAGTCGAGGTCGCGCTGGTCGTGGGCGGGGACGGCCATGATGGCGCCGTGGCCGTAGTCGGCCAGGACGTAGTCGGCGGCCCATACGGGGATGCGCTCGCCGTTGACCGGGTTGACGGCGTAGCGGCCCAGGAAGACACCGGTCTTCTCGCGCTCGGTCGACTGGCGCTCGATGTCGGTCAGGCGCGAGACCTGGGCGCGGTAGGCCTCGAAGTCGGCCCGGTGCTCAGTCGCGCACAGCTCGTCGGCCAGTTCGGCGTCGGCGGCGACGACGAAGAAAGTGGCGCCGTAGAGGGTGTCGGGCCGGGTGGTGAAGACGGTGACGGGCTCGTCGCGGCCCTCGATGCGGAACTCCACGTCGGCTCCGGTGGAGCGCCCGATCCAGTTGCGCTGCATCAGCAGCACGCGCTCGGGCCACTTGCCTTCGAGCTGCTCCATGTCTTCGAGCAGGCGGTCGGCGTAGGAGGTGATGCGGAAGTACCACTGGTTCAGGCTGCGGCGCACGACCTCGGTGCCGCACCGCTCGCAGCGGCCCTGCACGACCTGCTCGTTGGCGAGCACGGTCTGGTCCTTGGGGCACCAGTTGACCAGGCCCTCGTTGCGGTAGGCCAGGCCGCGCTCGAAGAAGCGCAGGAACAGCCACTGGTTCCACCGGTAGTACTCGGGGTCGCTGGTGTGCAGCCGGCGCGACCAGTCCAGGGCGACGCCGTAGCGCTTGAAGGACTCCGCCTGGGTCTCGATGTTGGCGTAGGTCCACTCGGCCGGGTGGGTGCCGTTCTTGATGGCGGCGTTCTCGGCGGGCAGGCCGAAGGAGTCCCAGCCGATGGGGTGCAGAACGTTCTCGCCGAGCTGGAAGCGGTAGCGCGCGACCACGTCGCCGATGGCGAAGGCCTCGGCGTGGCCCATGTGCAGGTCGCCGGAGGGGTAGGGGAACATGTCGAGGACATAGGAGCGCGGGCGGTGGTCGGCCGGGTCCTCACTTGCCGTGAAGGGGTTCTCCTTGGCCCATCGCGCCTGCCACTTGTCCTGGAGTGCGCGGGCGTCGTAGGAGTCGCTCGCCACCTGGTCTCCGTCTACCGCTGTCATCGCTGGATCGTCCTCTAACCGGTCGCACTTGAGGGCACGGGGCGGCTGGGAGGTCGCGACCTCGTCGCCGCGCGCCCTCGGGGTCGGCTCCGCCGCGGCGGGCTGCCAGCCGGGCCTTTGCACCAAGGTTAGCGCGGTTCGCGGCGGCTCCCGGACGCGGCGGCGGCCGGCCGGGCCGCCGTGCGCGGACCCCGGACCGGCCGGACGGACGATATGCGCGGCGCGGCTACCGGCGGCGGGAGCGGCGCAGGCCCCGGCGGGTCCTGCCCTCGGCCGGCTCGTCGGCGGGGGCGCCCCCGCGTTCGCGGGCACCGGCCGCCCGGCGGTACTCCATCGCGGCGCGCTCGTGCTCCTCGGCGGCGAGGCGGCGCTGGCGGACGGGTTCGGGTTCCAGCTCGGCCTCCTCCTCGGGCGCCGGCCGGTGGATCTCGGCGTCGCGCTCCATCACGGGGCGGCCGGCGACCTCCTCGTCGAGCAGGTGGCGGGTCTCTCGGTCGATGTCGGTGGTGATGGGGGTGGTCTCGTGCCGCTCGCCCTCGATTATCGCGGCGGCCTCGTGGTCGATTCCGGTGTCCATGGCCCCGCGGTCGGCGTTCTCCTCGACCACCGTCTGCGGCGCGAACCGGCCCCGCTGCCACCGGGGGAAGCGGCGGCGCTGCGGATCGGCCAGGCCCGCGCGGAAGTAGGTGCGCGGCTGCCGGGTCCACTGAACCAGCCACCAGGTCGCGAAAACCGCGACCGCGAGGAACAGGATTCCCGTGCTCCATATCCACGCCGGCATGTCGGTCTCCTCGGGGTGTGTGTCCACTGTCCCTTCTCCGGTCCCACTGCCCGAGAAAGGGCCGCGGGAACGGCTTCGGGCGTTCGGATCGCCGCGGCGATGGGAGAATGGCACCCGGGCGGCCTCCCCGCTTCCGCCCCCTTCCCGCGGCCGTGCCTGCACAGCGACCGGCCGCGCCCCTCCCGCCGTCCCGCCTGCCGGTGCGCTCGCCGCGTACCGGACACACCCTCCTAGCCTGTGGAGATCCTCCGAAGATGACCGTGTTCGCCTCCCCCCGCCGCGCCCGCCGGATGCTGATCGCCGCCACGGCGGTACTCGGCCTGCTGATAGGCGCCGGGGCCTGCGCCCAGGGCGAGCCGGAGCCGGCGCCGAGCAGCTCCGCGCCGGTTCTGGGTACCGACAACGACCGCGTCCAGCTGATGGAGGGCGCCCCCGCCTCTGTCGAGGGCACCGCGAAGACCGGTCCGGTCGAGCTCCAGCTGAGCGGCTACCGCGACGGCTCGGAGCCGACCGTGGTCATCACCGCCCGCCCCGAGAACGGCGAGACCACCGAGCACACGCTGACGCTGGGCGAGCACCTGGAGGCGGGCGGCGCCTCCTGGCGGGTCTCCGAGATCGGCATCAGCGAGTCGGAGGCCCAACCCGCGAGCGTGACGCTGATGCGCGAGGCCGAGTGAGGCGGGCGGACACACGGACCCGTGCCGTCCCCTCCCAGGCGGAACCAAGTTACTCTGCGGTAGAAAGGTGACCGGACCCACCTAGCACTGCAGGAGGCGCGATGCTCAACCTCGCCGCACTACTCGAAGACGGCGCCCGAACGACCCCCGAACGCGACTGCCTGGTGTTCGGCGACCTGCGGATCGACTACGCCACGACCAACATGATCGCCAACCAGGTGGCCGAGATGCTCACCGCGCGCGGCATCGGGCGCGGCGACCGCGTCGCCCTGGCGAGCCCCAACACGCCCTACTTCCCGTTCGTCTACTTCGGCGCGCTCAAGGCCGGGGCGGTGGTGGTCCCGCTCAACGTGCTGCTGACCTCCCGCGAGATCGCCTTCCACCTGGAGGATTCGGGCGCGAAGGCGCTGTTCGCCTTCACCGGCACACCCGAACTCCCCCTCGGCGAGCGGGCGTTCGCCGCGTTCAACGACACCGCCTCCTGCGAGCTCTACATCGACCTGCCGGCGACGCCCGGTGCGGTGGAGTCCCAGATCGAGGGCGCCGAGACCATCTGGGCGGCGCTGGCCGGCACCGGCGGGACCTTCTCCACGGTGCAGACCGACGCCGACGAGACCGCCGTCGTCATCTACACCAGCGGCACCACCGGACGCCCCAAGGGCGCCCAGCTGAGCCACATGAACCTGATGTTCAACGCCGTCGCCTCCGACGCGCTGTTCGACAGGTCCGAGCACGACGTCTATCTGACGGTGCTGCCGCTGTTCCACATCTTCGGCCAGACGACGATGATGAACTGCGGCCTGTACCGGCACGCCACGCTGGTGCTGCAGGCCCGCTTCGACCCGGACGAGGCGCTGTCGCTGATGGAGCGCGAGGGGGTGACCGTGTTCGCCGGTGTGCCGACGATGTACTGGGGCCTGCTCGGCGCCAAGGGCGAGCACGACATGGCCGCCGTCGCGGCCAACCTCAGCACCGCGGTCTCCGGGGGCAGCGCGCTGCCGGGCGAGGTCGCGCGCAACGTGAAGGACCGCTTCGGCGTGGAGATCCTGGAGGGCTACGGGCTCTCGGAGACCTCGCCGGTGGTCTCCTTCAACAACCCCAAGGTCAAGGCGAAGACGGGGTCGATCGGCCGCCCGATCTGGGGTGTGGAGATGAAGCTGGTCGACAGCGAGTTCGAGGACGTCGAGGGCGAGGGCCCCGGCGAGATCGCGGTGCGCGGACACTGCGTGATGCAGGGGTACCACAACCGCCCCGACGCCGACGCGCAGGTCTTCAAGGACGGCTGGTTCCGCACCGGCGACATCGCGCGCCGCGACGACGAGGGGTTCTTCTTCATCGTCGACCGCTCCAAGGACATGATCATCCGCGGCGGCTACAACGTCTACCCGCGTGAGCTGGAAGAGGAGCTGATGACTCACCCCGAGGTCAGCCTGGCCGCGGTGGTGGGCGTCGAGCACGAGCGCCACGGCGAGGAGATCAAGGCGTTCGTGATCCGCGAGGAGGGATCGGCGCTGACCGAGGAGCAGCTCGTCGAGTGGTCCAAGGAGCGGCTGGCCGCCTACAAGTACCCGCGGCTGGTGGAGTTCCGCGACTCCCTGCCGATGACGGCGACCGGCAAGATCCTCAAGCGCGAACTGCGCTGAGCACCGCCTCCAGGGGCCGTGCGCGTGCGGTGGGGACGGGGGACGGGCGCCGCTCCCCCGCTGTGGCGGACCGCCCCCGCGGGTGCCGGCTCACAGCGGCCGCCACTGGGCGCCGCAGGCCGCGCAGCGGAACTCGACCGGCTTTCCGCAGGTCTTGCAGTGCGGACCGGGACTGTACTCGCCCCGGTGGTCGGCGTGGCGGTCGGCGAAGTAGCGCAGCTGCATGCAGGCGTTGCAGCGGAGCTGCACGGTGGTGGGGCTTCTGGGCCAGGGGGCCTCAGGCTCGATGGGGTGGTCCGTCGACTCGGCGTCTGACTCGGTGTCCATCTCGACCCTTCGCGCGGCGCGGTTGTGGTGTCATCAGCCGCCACCCTTGCGAACACGGGCCGGGCGGTCAAGGCGGGGGCGGGCGCTCCGCGAGCAGCCGCTCGACCCGCCCCGCCGCCTCGGCGAGGCGCTCGGCGGGCAGACTCCCCCGGTCGAGGGCGGCCAGGACCGCGTCGCGGGCGGCCGTAAACAGCGCCTCGTCGGCGACGTGCGCGGCCGCGGAGGCATCGACCGCACCCGCCGCGATCCCGGCCGCCTCCGCCGGGTTGCCCAGGCACAACAGGTCGGCGCCCGCCGCGAGCGCCGCCGCCGCGCCGCGCGCCACCCCCTCGATGCGCTCGACCGCGCCGGTGTGTGCCGACAGGCCGCGCATGTCCAGCGCGTCGGTCACCGCCACGCCCTCGAAGCCCAGTTCGTCCCGCAGCAGCTCGTAGCAGCGGGCGGAGACGCTGGCCGGCGCGGTGTCCAATGCGGGGACGGCGAGGTGGCCGGCCATCACCATGTCCGTCCCGGCCGCCACGGCCCCGGCGAAGGGGACCAGCTCGCGGCTGCGCAGGGTGTCGGCGTCGGCCGCCACCACCGGAAGGTCGAGGTGGGAGTCGGTGGCGGTGTCGCCGTGGCCGGGGAAGTGCTTGGCGGCGGCGGCGACCCCCGCGGCGTGCAGCCCGTCGACGAACGCGGCGGTGTGGGCCGCGACCCGCTGGGGGTCGGCGCCGAACGACCGGTCGCCGATCACCGGGTTGCGCGGGTCGGAGCCGAGGTCGGCGACCGGCGCCAGCGCCGCGCCGATCCCGGCTGCGGCCAGCTCGCGCCCCATCGCGGCGGCGGCCCGGCGGGTCCGCTCGGGCGAGCCGCGGCCCAGCTCGCCGTGGCCGGGGTGGGGCGAGGTTCCGGCGGCGTACAGCCGGCTCACGCGCCCGCCCTCCTCGTCGGAGGCGGTCAGCAGGTCGGGCCGCAGCCCGCGCAGTTCGGCGGAGAGCCGTGCGGGATCGTCGGCGAGGTTGTGCGCGAAGTAGAGGACGGCACCCACGCCGTCGTCGACGGCGCGCGCCAGCCACGGCGGTACCGCGGTGCCCGCGAACCCGGGCATGAGAACGGTGTGGGCCAGGCGGCGCAGGGCCGGATCGCCGGCCGCGCTCACTGCTTCACCGCGCCCTGGGTGAGCCCCGAGACGAGGCCGCGCTGCACGAGCAGGAAGAACGCCATCACCGGCAGGGTGATGACGGTCGAGGCGGCCATGACCTGACCCCAGTCGGTGGTGTACTGGCCGAAGAACTGCCGCAGGCCCACGGCCACCGTGTACTTCTCCGACTGGTTCATGAACGTCAGGGCGAGGATGAACTCGTTCCAGGCGGTGATGAAGGAGAAGACGGCGGTGGCCACCAGGCCGGGCGCCACCAGCGGGAACAGCACCGACCAGAACATCCGGGGCCACGAGCAGCCGTCGATGTAGGCGGCCTCCTCCACCTCGGCCGGGACGGCGGCGGCGAAACCGCGCAGCATCCACACCGCGAACGGCAGCGCCAGGGCGATGTAGACCACCGACAGCCCGATCAGCGAGTTGAGCATCCGCAGGTCGCGCACCTGCAGGAACAGCGGAATGACCAGCGCCTCCAGCGGCACCATCTGCACGGTCAGCACCAGCACCAGCACGGTGGTGCGCAGCCGGAAGCGGAACCGGGCGACCGCCACGGCGGCCAGCAGTGCCAGCAGGCTGCTGCCGGCCACCGTCAGCGCGGCGACCGCAAGCGAGTTGCCCAGGTAGCGCAGGAAGCCCGCCTCGGCCAGGACGAACCGGAAGTTCTCCAGGGTGACCGACGCGGGCAGCAGCGCCTCGGTGCCCGAGGCCGGGCGCGCCGAGAGCGCGCTGACGAGCATGAAGTAGGCGGGGAACAGGGTGAACGCCAGCACGCCTGCCACCGCCAGGACGCGCGCGAGGGTGCGCGCGTTCCGGCGCGCCCCCCGGCGCCCGCGGGGGGTCACCGCAGCTCCTCGTCGCGGAAGAGCGTGCGCAGGTAGACCACGGTGATCGCGAGCAGCATCAGCGTGAGCAGCACGGCGATCGCCGAGCCGAGCCCGTAGGACTGGTTGGCGAAGGAGCGCACGTAGGACCACACCCCCAGGTTGAGCACGTCGCGGTTGCCGCCCGAGCCGCCGGGCATCAAATAGACCTGCGCGAACACCTTGAAGTCCCAGATGGTGGAGAGGATGGTGACCACGGCGAACACCGGCCGGATCGTGGGCACGGTGACGTTGCGGAACCGCTGCCAGGCGCCCGCGCCGTCCAGCAGCGCGGACTCGTGCAGCTCGCGCGGGATGGTCATCAGCCCGGCGAGCACGGTCACCGCGACGAACGGGAAGCCGTGGTGGATGACGTTGAGCGCGGCGATGGCGTAGAAGGCCGTCCGATCGGCGAACCAGTTGTACCCCTCGGGCCCGAGCAGGCCCGCTGTCTGGAGCAGGCGGCGCACCAGCCCGTCGTCGACGTCGAAGATCCAGACCCACACGTAGGTCCCCGAGACCGCGGGCATGGCCCAGGCGACCATGATGCAGGCCAGGACCGCGGTGCGCGCGAACCTGCCGAGCGTGTTCAGCAGCAGCGCCACCAGGGTGCCGAAGGCGACGGTGCCGGCGACCGCCACGACCGCGAACACCGCCGTGTTGGGCAGCGCGACGGTCCACAGGTAGCGGTCGCCGAGCAGGCGGGCGTAGTTGTCCAGACCGATGAAGTCGCTGCGCCCGGACACGACGTTGTCGAGGCCGTAGTCCTGGACCGAAAGCCACACCACGCGCCCGATCGGGAACAGCAGCAGGAGCCCGATGACCGCCAGGCCGGGCGCGAGCAGCGCCCAGGGCAGGACGCGGCGGCGGGTGCGCGCGCCCACACGGGGGCGCCTGCCGCGGCGCCCGCCCCCGGTCGGCGCTCCCGCCCCCTTCGCCGCGGGCACGCCGGCCGGGGCACCGGGGTCGTCGGCCTGCCTGGTCGAGAGCGAGTCGGCCACCGCGTCAGGAGTCCTTGTTCAGGATCTGCTCGATCTCCTCGGCGGCGCGGGAGGTGGCCTCCTCCACCGTGGCCTCGTCGGTGAGGATCTCCTGGAGCATGGCCTCCAGCACCTTGTCGCCCTGCACCTTGCCGAAGTTCTCGGTGGCGGGCAGGCCGCGCCCGGCCTCGCTCATCTGTTCGGCGAAGGGCCGCACAAGCGGGTCGTCGGAGGAGGTGTAGGGCTCCAGCTGCTTCTTCTTGCCGGGGAAGTAGGTGGTGGCCTCCGCCCAGCGGTCGGCGTTGGCGTCGTCGGTGAGCAGCTCGATGTAGGACCAGGCCAGGTCCGGGTTGTCGGTCGTGTTGGAGATCGTGAGGTGCGAGCCGCCCAGGAAGGACGGGCTGTAGCCGCCGTCGGGGCCGGGGATCGGGAAGGCGCCGATCTTGCCCTTCAGGCCGGGATCGGCCTCCAGCATCGCGGCGGGCGTCCAGCTGCCGCCGATCATCATGGCGACGTCGCCGGAGATGAAGTTGTCCTGGAGGTCGGTCTCCATCCAGGTGGCGGCTCCGGTGCTGGAGAGCCCGTCCTCGGTCGCCAGGCCGGTGTAGAAGGAGAGCCCTTCGCGCGCCTCGGGCGAGTCGAGCCCGGAGGTCCAGCGCCCGTCGGAACGGGTCGCGATGTCGGCACCGCTTCCCCAGACGAAGGGCAGCGCCTGGTAGACGGCGTCGCCGGGCACCGGGAACGCGGTCATGCCGTCGCGCTCCTCGGCGACGGTGAGGGCGGCCTCGCGCATCGCCTTCCAGGTGGTGGGCTGCTCGATGCCGAGGTCCTCGAAGACGTCGGTCCGGTAGATGACCGAGCGCACGCCCGCGTACCAGGGCACGCCGTAGAGGCCGCCTTCGACGGTGCCCGCCTCGGTCAGGCCCGGCACGTAGGCGTCGGTGGAGCCGACGCGCTCGGAGACGTCCATCAGCGCGCCCGCTCCCGCGAACTCCGGGGTCCAGGTGGTGCCGACCTCGGCGACGTCGGGCAGGGTGTTGCCCGCGATGGCGGTGGTGAACTTGTCGTGGGCGTCGGCCCAGGGCACGAACTCCACGTTCACGCGGGCGCCGGTCTCGTCGCGGAAGTCCTCGGCCACCCTGTCGAAGTAGGCGGTGGCGTCGGGGTGGGTGCCCTCCATGATCCAGACGTCGAGGGTCTCGCCACCGGATCCGCCGCCGGATCCGCCGCCGCATGCGGTGGCGAGGAGGGCCAGGGCGGCGGCCGCCGCTGCGGCCTGCGGTCGTCGGGCGCGGGTGCGTGCCATCGGAGATCTCCCGTCCACTCGCGATCCCCCGGGGTGGTAAGGAACTTACGCAAAATCGCAGCCGGTGTGAAGTAATCGACACACAACGGCCCGGCAACTCGTGCGCGGTCCCGGCCGCCCTCGGGCGTCGGGTCGACACGCTACCGCCTCAGACCGTCACCGTCCGTTCGCCGAACCGTCTGCGCCACATGCCGTGTCCGGTGTTTCCGGCGGCCGCGGGAACGACGCTCGTCAGAAGGTGCAGGGCAGCGACTTGATTCCGTTGACGAAGCTGGACGCCAGCCGCTTCGGGCGCGCGGCGGCCCGGATGCCGGGCACCCGCCGGTGCAGCTCGCGGAACATCACGGTGACCTCGCGCCGCGCCAGGTGGGCGCCGAGGCAGAAATGAGGGCCGGGCCCGCCGAAGCCCAGGTGCGGGTTCGGCTTTCGGGTGATGTCGAAGGCGTCGGGGTCGTCGAAGACGGCCGCGTCGCGGTTGGCCGAGGCGTAGAAGAGCAGCGCCTTGTCGCCGGCGCTCAGGCGGTGCCCGTTCAGCTCGTAGTCGCGGGTGAGCGTGCGGCGCATCCACACGACCGGTGAGGCGTGGCGGACGATCTCCTCGACGGCGCCGGGCGCGTGGGCCTCGAAGTCCGACCACCACAGGCCGCGCTGCTCCGGGTGCTCGGTGATCAGGCGCAGGCCGTGGCTGATGGCGTTGCGGGTGGTCTCGTTGCCGGCCACGGCCAGCAGGGTGAAGAAGGAGCCCAACTCCTGGTCGGTCAGCGCCTCGCCGTCGACGTTGGCGTTGACCAGGGCCGAGGTGAGGTCGGAGGTCGGCTCGGCGCGCCGCTGCGCGGCCAGCTCCGCCAGCAGCCGCGACAGGCTCTCACCCGCCTCCAGCAGGCGCGCCATCGCGGTCCCGGGGTCGCTGCCGAGGTACTCGGGGTCGTTGCCGGCCAGCACCACGTTGGAGCTCTCCAGCACCTCCCGGTGGCGGTCCTCGGGAATGCCCATCATCTCGCAGATGACCACCAGCGGCAGGCGGGCGGCGACCTGGGACACGAAGTCGCACGGGCCGGTCGCGAGGAGGTCGTCGACGATGCGGGCGGCGTGGCGCTGCACGTCCTCCTGCAGCCGGGCGAGCATGCGCGGGGTGAACCCGCGGGAGACGATGCGCCGCAGGCGGGCGTGCCGAGGGTCGTCGAGGTTGATCATGGACCCGAAGTACTCGGCGAAGTCCGCGGGCATGTCCGGGATCGAGACGGCGCTGGGCTCGGAAGCGAAGGCGCCGGGCTCGCGACTGGCCTCGGCCACGTCGGCGTGGGTGACCAGCGCGTGATAGCCGGGGCCGGGCGGCAGCGGGCCCATGTCGGGCTCGGCGTAGAACTGCGGCGGGTGGCTACGCAGGCGGGCGAAGGCGGCGTGCCGGTCTTCCAGGGGCAGCTTCCAGAACTCGTTGTCCGACAGGTCGATGCCGGAGATGTCGGGCAG
The DNA here is from genome assembly GCF_039542725.1 of Streptomonospora halophila. Classification (NCBI taxonomy): domain Bacteria; kingdom Bacillati; phylum Actinomycetota; class Actinomycetes; order Streptosporangiales; family Nocardiopsidaceae; genus Streptomonospora; species Streptomonospora halophila. The sequence continues at coordinate 56,058 of NZ_BAABIK010000017.1, forward strand.
CGTGCCGGCGGAGGGCGACTGGGCCATGAGGGGTGGGCTCCTTGCGGCTGTTGCCGGAGACGTCCCCCACACTCTTTACACGAGTGGAAGCGGTGTCAAGTTCCGCCGGACCGGGCGGACTCGTCGACAAGCGGACCGCGTCCCGGCGAAGCGCTCAGCGCAGGCGAGCCCTCCACCGGCACCGGTGGAGGGCTCGTCGTGGTTCGGGGGTTGCGGAGGCTCCGCGCGCTAGAGGTCCTCGACGCCCGCGAGGAAGGCCTGCCACTCCTGCGCGGGGAACACCAGATGCCCTTGCTCCCGATGCTGCGTATCGCGAACGAGGGTCTGCGCACCCTCGGCAACCTCCACGCAGTTGTCCGCACCACCGCTGCTGTAGCTACTCTTGTGCCAGGCACTGACGCCGCTCACTTGAACTCCTCCTCGATTTTGCAAACCAGATCCCGTGACGCGCCCGGGGGGAGCGCTATTCCTCGAAGCTCAGCGAAGACCGACATGTAATCTTCGACTGCCCCTTGATCATCCGACGCGTTGCCGTACCTGCGCGACTCGGTGTAAACCACCGGCCCTCGCCCAGGGACCGTGAAGATGTGGAACGCACCATCCGTTCCGGGATGCAGGGTCGAGGTCATGGGCACTATTTGGAGGGACAGACGCGACGAGCGGGACACTTCAGCCAGGTGCTCCAGTTGCGCCTGCATGATGTCATACCCGCCCACGGGTCGGCGAAGAACGTACTCCTCAATCACCACTCGAACCATGGGTCCGTCTGGATCATCTAGGACCGCCTGCCGATCGGACCGGGCCGCGACGCGCTCGTTGAGCTCTGACCGAGTCAATTCCGGGTGCCCTTGACGAGTTATGGCGTGAGCGTAATCCTCCGTTTGGATCAGCCCGGGGACGCTGAGCGGTTGATAGATCCTGATCTCGGACGCCTCACGCTCGATCGAGACCACATCGAGGAACCAGGTGGCGAACCCCCTGCTCTGATCTTCAAGCTCGTGCCACCGTTTAACGAGTTCTCCACCAGCGGTAAGCACGTCATCGATCCTGCGAACCTGGTCCGCACTTGTACCTTTTGATCCGGTCTCGATCGAGCTGAGCTGCGACTGCGATATCCGGGCTGCTCGGGCAAGCTGCGTCTGACTCAGACCTGCGACATCGCGCCATTTCCGCACCACCTGTCCGAAGGAGCGGACGGCAGGGTTTTTAGGTTTGGCCATGAATTCAGTGTCTATCGCCGTTATACCGCTAGCAACCGCTTCCTATAAAAGAATTTCGCTCTTCAGCGGTATTCATAAACGAGTACTAGACGCGCGGTCATGCTGTTGGCCATAGAAAGACCCCCGCGACGCAGCACCGTCCGGGGGCGTGGTCCACAGCTGACAAGGAGCTGGTGAACGTTGTCGATCCTACTGGGCTTGATCGCCCCGATGGCCCTGCTCGCTCGACTCGTGCGTCCCGCACGCGGGCTGCACGCCGCTCCGCGGCGGATCGCCGGGACCTACGCCGACGCCCACCTGCCCATGCGGAGGGCTGCGGCATGATCCTCGCCCGCTTCAGCTCCGCCGGCCCCGCGGCGTCGATCCGCCTCTACGACGCGCTCGTCGTCGAGCGCGACCCCGGCGGCGACCCCCGCGAGGAGTTCACCGCGGGCCGACTCCGCCCGGGTCCGGGCGAGGCGGCACAACCGCCCAGGTTCGCGGCCGACTACACCACCGTCCGCGCGTGGCTGGTCCTGGAAGGGGTTCCCGAGCCGTGGGCCGACCGCGCCCTGTGGAGCCTCCGCGCCGGACACCTCCCCTTCGCCGAGACGGAGGTGCACCTGTGAGCGCAATCCCCCGATCCGGCGTCGTCGAGGCTCCCCGCAGTTGGCGCGACATCCCCGACTGCGGCGCGGTCTACGCGCGCTGCCCCTCCGGCGCGGTGGTGCGCATGGAGTGGCGGCCCGTCAAGACCGGCGGAACCGGCACCGGCGTTCTGCTCAGCATGCGGCGCGTCAGGCAGGACGACCTGAAGCTGACCGGCCGGTTCGTGTGGCACCTCGACCGGGCCGACGCCAAGACCCGGCTGCTCGGCTGGATCCGCGAGCGCTGGGATCCGTGCGTCTACCCGATCGGCTTCCCTTTCGAGGAGGGTTCATGAACTGCCCGGTCCCCCGGCCCTGCGTTCCGTCCCGGCGGCGGTCGGCCCGGGTCCGCCCCTACGTCCGGCGGCTCTTCCCGGCCGCCGCGGCCCCTGATCTCCCCGAAGGCCCGGAGGCCGCCTGCCGCGGCGTTGCGCACACGCCACGCCTCAGCGCACGTTCACTACCGCCCCCGGACCGTCCAACCACACCTCGCGGCCCGCAGCAGTGACGGTCAACCCGAACCGCTCCACGTCGGGGCGCCCCTGGTCGCGCCACCACCGGTAGGCCGCCTCGACCTCGTCCCACAGCCGGCGCGGACCGCTCTGGTGCACGCGGACCCCCGCGCCTTCGGCCGTGGCTGCGGCCCAGGAGCGGTCGCCCAACCCGTACAGCCACGCCGTGCCGTCGTGCACAGTATGGGTGCAGTCGTCCACGAACAGGCCGAGGAGCATGCCGGTGCCGCCGTAGCCGCCGTCGAAGACGTCGCCCAAGTCGGCTTCGGAGTGGGACACGGTGCCGGGCCGGTCCAGGACGTACTCCTCGTGGACCGGCCAGGCGAGCCGCTGGGAGCGGACCTTCATGAACTCCGCCGGACCGGTGAAGCGCCCGGCCGCGCAGGAGCCGTCGGCGGCGACCACCAGCCGGACGATCGCGTCCTGGGGACTGTAGTGCGTACCCCACGGCGCCACGATCACCCCGCCGGGGCGGCACTGAGCGAGCCACGCCATGGGCACGGTGCGGACCCCCGCGGTGGCGATGATGCGGTCGTAGAGTGCGCCCGGCCCGTGGCCGTCCAGCCCGTCGCCGACCACCACCGCGGGACGGTACCCCGCCTCGCTCAGGCGTCCGCGGGCCCGGTCGGCGAGCGCGGGATCGATTTCGACGGTGGTGACCGCCTGCGCCCCGAGGCGCTCGCAGAGCAGGGCCGCGTTCCACCCGGTCCCGGTGCCGACCTCCAGCACGCTCATGCCGGGGCGGGCGTCGAGGTCGCGCAGCATGGAGGCGACGATGCTGGGCGTGGAGGAGCTTGAGGTGTAGACGCCGGGGCCGGTGGAGGCGCCGTCATCGTGCTGAACGGTGATAGGCAGGTTCTCCTCGGCCCACCTCAGCCACGTCTCGGGCGTGGCGCGTCGGTCGACGGGCGCACTCGTCTCCCCGTCCCCGGTGAAGGGCCAGATGATGTCGGGGAGGAAGGCCGCGCGTGGCACGGCGCGGAAGGTGCCGCGCCACGCGGGGCTCATGCGGCCCGATTCGAGGAGCAGCTGCTCCAGCTCGGGAGTCACTTCTGGTGCCGCCCGGGAGGGGCGTCGCCGTCCGGGCTCGGCGGCGGAGGAGGCGGCGGGGGCTTCGGCGCGGGCTGCGGAGGTCCTTCGTGGCGTGCCATGGCGGCTCCCTTCGGCGTGGCCGGTCGCCGCCACGCTAACCCGGACATCACCCGCGGTCACCGGATGTGACCGGGAGTGGACACGCCCAGGTCCGGCGGCCCGGCGATCCCGTCGGGCTGTGCGGCGGGCGGACCACGGCGGGGGTCGCCGGCCGCGGCGCCGCCGCGGCCGGCGGACGCTCGAGCTAGTCCGCGCCCCCCGTGGCGATGCGCAGCGTCGAGATCAGCTCCGCGGGCTTGTAGACGGCCTGCCCGATGGCCGCCGAGAACGCGGCGAGCATGTGCAGGTAGATGGCGGGATCGCCGTTGGTGAAGCGTTCGGCCGCCTCCTCTTCGCCCACCGAGTAGGCCTCCCACACCGTGATCACGGCGAACTCGACCTCGGGAGGGAGCATGTCGGCGACGGTCGAGGCGACGGCCTCGCGCGAGTCGGCCGGCTTCCAGACCACGCCGGTCTCCTGCACGCGCCGGGAGAGGAAGGAGCCGAAGACCTTGAGCTCGGAAACGGTGGTGTCGGTGTCGTCGCCGATGTCGGCCAGGGTGCTGTCCAACAGGTCGCGGTCCTTGCGGACGTAGGCGTCGACCAGCGTGATAGCGAGCTGCTTCGTGCGGTCCGTGTCGTCTGTGCCAGGCATACTCCCATGATGCCCGCACCCGTGCCTTGGATGGGCATCAGCCCGGCTCCGCGCGCCGCCGCGGCCGGGCCCGGCCCCGCGTCAGCGGGGGGACCCGGCCGCCGGCCGGTGCCGCGGCTACTCGAAGCGCGGCCGCAGCGGCATGTGCGCGGCGGTGCCGTCGAGCTTGACGCCGAGGATCTGGTGCAGCTGGACGACGTTGCGCTCGAAGCCGAGGATGCAGCCGTTCATGTACAGCCGCCACACGCGGGCCGTGCCCTCACCGACCTCGCGGACCGCTGCGTCCCAGTTGCGGTCCAGGTTGTCGGCCCAGTGCCGCAGCGTCAGCGCGTAGTGCTCGCGCAGGTTCTCCTGGTGGCGGATCTCGAAGCCGGCGTCGTTCATCCGCATCTGGATCTCGGCCGGGCCCTCCAGCTCCCCGTCCGGGAAGACGTAGCGGTTGATCACGCCGCCGGGCTTCATCGCCGGAAGGTCGTTGCGCGGGCGGGTGATGCAGTGGTTGAGCAGCCGCCCGCCCGGCTTGAGCTTGTCGTTGAGCCCGGCGAAGTAGTCCGGCAGGTTCTTCTTGCCGATGTGCTCGGTCAGGCCGATGGAGCTGATCCGGTCGTAGATCCCGTCGGGCACGTCGCGGTAGTCCATGTGCCTGACCTCGGCCAGATCCGTCAGGCCCTCCTGGGCGATGCGCTTGCTCGCCCACTCGGCCTGCTCCTTCGACAGCGTCACGCCCAGCGCCTTGACGCCGTACTCGCGGGCGGCGTGCATCACCATGCCGCCCCACCCGCAGCCGACGTCGAGCAGCCGCATGCCCTCCTCCAGGCCGAGCTTGCGCGCCACGAGGTCGTGCTTGTCGTACTGGGCCTGCTCCAGCGACGCGTCGCCGCTGCCGAAGACCGCGCACGTGTAGGTCATCGACGGACCCAGCACCAGCTCGTAGAAGGCGTTGGAGACGTCGTAGTGGTGGTGGATCACCTCGGCGTCGCGGTCCTTCGCGTGCCGGGTGCCCAGCCAGGACAGCCGCCCGCGGCGCATCTCCTGCGGCGGCGGCGGGATGCGGTTGACGAATTTCACCCAGCCGATGCCGCGCACGATCCGCGCCATCTCCCCCGGCGGAATCCGCATGCCGTCGTTGAAGGCGACGCCGGCCATCCGGTCCAGGGCGGTGTACATGTCGCCCTCAAGGTCGATGTGGCCGGCCACGTAGGCCCGTGTGAGCCCCATCGCCCCCGGCGACTGGGCAAGGTAGTTCAGCGCCGCCGGATTGCGCACGACCAGTGTCGTGTCGCTCTCGGGGTCGCCGGCCGTGCTGCCGTCATAGGCGCGGAAGCGAACAGGCGCGTCCTTGCCGACGACGCGTTCGAAGATCTCCGCTAGCCGCATGATTGTTCCCTTCTCACCCGCGTCAGCCCACACCGCGCCGTGGGCCGGCGCCTCACTTGTTACCGACGCACTTGGCGTAGAGGTCGAGGAGACGCTCGTCGGGGTCGTAGGCCCGCTTGAGGCCCCGGTACCCCTCGCCGTTGTACAACCCCCAGAACTCGTCCTCGGAGTAGAACGCGTCCGAGTACAGCGACTTGTGGCCGCCCAATCGGGAGACCTCCTCCTCGACCGCCCGGTTGTGATGGGCGCGCCGCTGCCCAGGGCGCATGGGGACCATGCCCCAGAACCCGAAGTTGACGTAGAGCCGCTCCCGCTCCAGCGGGTACAGCGGCCACACATGCGAGCGTCCCGCTGCCGGCGGCGCGGTCTCGCGCAGCCGGAGCGGGCACATCCACACCGGGGACATGCCGATCTCGGCGTGGAAGAAGTCGAGGAACTCGGCGCCGCGCTCGACGCCGACCTCGATGTCCTGGATGACCGGCTCCTGCTGCGGACGGCCGCGGTAGCGGTTGAGCAGCCGGCTGAAGTCGGTGCGCCGGTCCAGCGCCACCAGCCTGCGGTACACGTCCGAGCGCTTCAGCGAGCGCGGCCAAAGCCGGCGCACGGCGGGGCTGCCCAGCCCGAACGCGCCCGAGCACCAGAACCAGTCGGTGTCCCAGCGCCACAGGTAGTCGTGGACCGTGAGGTAGTCGCCGGGGCCGGGGCCGGCGAAGCGCGGGATGGACCGGTAGTAGATGTCGGTGCCGGTGTAGTCGCTGGTCCAGGGCGCGTGGTCGACGAAGGACGCCACGGTCAGGTACAGCTCACCGGGGCCGAAGGCGACCCCGTCGACGAAGTCGACCCGCTCCCCCGCGTGCTCGGCGTCGGCGCAGATCCGCGAGAAGGCCTCCATCGCCTCCTTCGCGCCGCTGAAGCGCAGGTGCCGCAGGTGAACGTACGGCTTGACCGGCTCCAGCTCGATGCGCAGCCGCAGACTGTAGCCCAGCGTGCCGTAGGAGTTGGGGAAGCCGTAGAACAGCTCGCTGTGCTCGTTGTCGCGGCGGGCGGTGACGACGTCGCCGGAGCCGGTGAGGATCTCGATCTCCTCGACCGACTCGTGCGGAAGGCCGTTGCGGAATGAGGAGGCCTCGATGCCCAGGCCGGTGACCGCGCCGCCGAGGGTGATGGTGCGCAGCTGCGGCACGACCAGCGGCATCAGCCCGTGCGGGAGGGTCGCCGCGACCAGGTCCTCGTAGGTGGTCATGCCGCCGACCTCGGCTACCCGCTCGACGGGGTCCACGGCCAGCACGGAGTCGAACGCGGAGACGTCCAGGCGCGCGGCGTCGGTGTCGTCGCGGAACCGGAACAGGTTCGACGTGGGCTTGGCCAGCCGGACCGGGGCGTCCTCGGGCAGGCGCGCGTAGTCGCGCTGGAGCCGCTGCACTGCCTCGACGTGGTCGGCGAAGTCCCGCTGCGATGACTGACGAATCGCTCTCACCCGCTTCTCAACCCGCTCGGCGCGTCGCCGCGCCGCTGCCGTCGTGCCGTACCGCCGGCGATGGCGGCAGGCCGTGGAACACCCTATTCCCCTCCTACCGGCCGGTAGCCCAATGGGGCCTGTGACCAGTGCAACCCGCACACCTGGGAATCCCCGCCAGGCGCGCAGCCCCCCGCAGCCGCACCCGGTCACACGCGCTGCACCTCTTGTTCCCCGCTGCCCGCCGGGCGATGCCTCACCCGAGCCGGGGCGGCCGAATGCGGCCGCCGAGCCGTGTCCCCGCCGAACCAGCCAAGCGGACGCGAGCCGTGCCGCGGGCCCCGACACGCGGACGGACGGGCACGGGGGGACTGCGCGGGCGTGCGGGAGCGGGCGGCGGACGCGGTGAGGGCGCGCGGGCGGCGCGGGCGCGGCTGGGCACGCGGCATGGGGGCATGGGGGCATGAGGTGGGCAGCGCGCGAGGCACGGGGGCACCGCCGGGTCCAGCGCGGGCGCGTGCTCGCCGGGCAGCGTAGGATCGGCCAACGTGCGCATCGCCTTCGTCGACTCCGGGATCGGCATGCTGTCGACCGCTGCCGCCGTGCGCGCGGCCCGGCCCGACGCCGATCTCGTCCTCTCCATGGATCCCGACCACATGCCCTGGGGCGCCCGCGCCCCGGAGGCGATCGTGGGGCGGGTCCTCGCCGGTGCCCGGGCTGCGCTGGGCGCCGGGGGCCCGGGAGAGGCGGGCGCCGAGCCGCCGGACGCGATCGTCGTGCCGTGCAACACGGCGTCGGTACACGGCCTGGCGTCGCTGCGCGAGGCCTTCGAACCGCGGATCCCCGTCATCGGCACCGTCCCGCCGATCAAACCCGCCGCGGCGCGCGGAGGGCCGGTGGCCGTATGGTCGACGGTGGCGACCTCCCGCAGCCGCTACCAGCAGAGGCTCATCGAGGAGTTCGGCCAGGGCGTGGAGGTCGTGCCGGTGCCCTGCCCGGGACTCGCCGAGGCGATCGAGTCGGCCGCCCCCGAGGCGATCGACGCGGCGATCGCCCACGCGGCCGAGCGAACCCCGCCGCAGACCACCGCTGTCGTGCTGGGCTGCACCCACTACGACCTCGTCGAGGAGCGCATCTCCGAGGCGCTGGGCGGCCGGGCCGAGATGTTCACCGCCGCCGGCGCCGTGGCCGCCCAGACCCTGCGCCGCCTCGGCATCCCGGCGTCCCCTGAACTTCCGCTGACCGGCGGCGTCACCGTCCTGGCCAGCGGGCGCCCGACCCGGCTCCCCGCGGCCGCACGCGCCTACCCTTCAGGCGCCGCCCTGGCCCGCGTACCCCAGCCGTAACCGGAGCCCGCGTCGTCAGGACGGGGCGGCCGCAGAACCACGGTGCGGGGATGCGGACGGTCGCAACCGCAGCATCAGCTCCCGAACACCACCACGATCGACATCACCGCCATGGCCTCCATGGCCACCACTCCTCCTGTCCGGAGCCCCCGCCATCCGCGGCTATGGGGTCCGAACCACACGCCGGTCGCCGTCACCAGGGCAGTCGCGGCCCAGAACACGGCGAAGTACCAGAGCGCCGTCGGGCGCCCGCAGGAGCTCGAACAGAGCTGGACCTCCAGGTGTCCGAGCACGAGAAAGAGGAAAACGACGGGTCCGGTGAGGAGGGCGAGCACGGTACCGATGAGGGGCGGCACGAACCATTTCGGGTCGTAGTCGTCGCCTCCGGCACGCGCGTCCTGCGTTTCGTCACGCTCGTTCTGCATGGGAGGCATGCTCGCAGCCGCCGGCCGATCGTTCCTGAGTACGCAGGCCTACGCGACCGCCCTCGCACGGTGCGGTCGGGCGCAGCGCCGCCGCCTCCTCGCCACGGCGGGGCCGGCCACACGACGCAACGGATGCCGTCCCGGTCCCGGCGCGGCTCCGGCGTCCCGGCCGGGCGTCCCGGCCGGTGTGCCGTGGCGGGCGGCGCCGTCGGCGGGCCCCTCACAGAGTGCGCAGGCCGCGGTCGGCGAAGGCGATCAGCCACTCGAAGCTCTCGTCGACGTCGGCGCTCCACTGGAAGCCGTTGGCCGCCTGCAATGCCGCGAAGCCGTGGCAGAGGCTGCGGAGCATGCGCAAAGCGTGGTCCGCGTCGGATTCGTCGATCCGGTAGCCGCGCAGGACCGACGTGAACGCGTCGAGCAGCCGCCGGCTCTCGACGGCGAGCGGGTCGTCCGGGCCGGAGGGTTCCACGCCGATCGTCGCGGCGTACCGGCCGGGGTGCTCCACGACGAAGGCGCGGAAGGCGCGCGCCGCGGCCGCCAGGGCGTCGCGGCCCGCGTACCCCTGAACCGCGCGGCCGACGGCGTCGGCCGCCTCGCCCAGCGCCACGGCCGCGATGCGCCGGTTGAGGTCCTCCTGGCCGTCCACGTGCTTGTACAGGGACGGGGTACGCACGCCCACCCGCTCCGCCAGCAGACCCATCGTCAGGTTGGCCAGGCCGACGTCGTCGGCGAGGGCGGCACCGGCCGCGACGACGGTCGCCGGGGCCAGGCCGGCCCTAGGCACGGGCGGCGTCCGATCGCAGGAAGGAGAGCAGGAGCGACACCACCTGCTCGGGGAACTGGTCGTGCGGATAGTGTCCCGCGCCCTCGATCATCTCCAGGCGGCCGAGGCCGGACGGCAGGTCGTCGACGACCGCCGCGCCCTCGGCGTGCGGGTCGGCCCAGTCGGGGTCGAGGGTGCCCATGACGACCAGGACGGGGCAGCGGACGCCGCCGAGCTGCGCGCCGGCGTCGGTCGGGGCGCTGCGGCCCATGCCCTGCATCGCCTTCATTCGGCCCGGCTCGCGCAGCTGGGCGTCGATGCGGTCGATCCGCTCGGACCAGCCGGGCGGCTTCACACCGGGGTAGGCCACGTCGAGGTAGGAGCGCCACAGCGGCACGCTGCCGAACAGGGCCGTGCCGAGCAGCCGCAGCATGCCCTGCCGGAAGCGCTTCACCCGCAGGTCGCCGAGGCGGATCGACTGCTTGCGGGTGAAGGGCGCCAGCTCGACGACCGCGGTGACCAGTGAGGGCTCCTTCGCCGCGGCGATGGTGGCGGCGCCGCCGGAGACCGAGTGGCCGACGAGCACGGCCGGTCCGCCCAGGTGGCGCACCACGGCGAGCAGGTCGCCGGCGATGTCGGTGCGGCTCCAGGCCGGCCAGTCGGCGCTGGACTCTCCGCAGCCGCGCAGGTCGACCGCGGCGACCCGGTAGCCCGCCGCCACCAGCGGCGGGACCACGGCGTGGTAGGCGGCACGGCTGTCGCCCATGCCGTGCGCGAGGACGACCAGCGGGCCGGACCCCGCCACCTCGTAAGCGATGGTGCCGCCGTCGACGGCGAGGTACTCGGTCATGGTGCGCCCTCCAAAGTTGGCTAATATCGTTAGCTACAAGCTAATCCAATTAACCAACGCTGTCAACACCGCCGGCGACCGAACGGTGCACCCCCTCTTCACCAGGGGATACGCACCCCACTCGCTTCGATCCACCCCCACCCCCACCGCCGACCCGCTTCACTTGCTTTCGGGCATGTACTTGCCTCAGAGGAAAATGCCGAGTACTTTCTTCGTAGGCAAGTACATGACGCTGCGGCAAACGCCGGTGTGGGCGGCGCTCGCCGTCCCGGCGGAGAATCGTGAGGAGTGGTGGAGATGGGATCGCAACCGTCGCCCGAGGAAGCGGCCGAAGCCCTGCAGGAGGTCACCGAACGCCGGCAGCAGGCGGCGGGCCCGGACGCGCACCCGAAGTGGACGCTGTGGGTCGTCGGTGCGCTGGCCATCGGCGTCGGCGTCGCCTCGGACCTGCGACCGGACCTGGGCACATCGCTGCTCTACGTGCTCGCCGCGGCTGCGCTGCTGCTGACCTACCTGCCGCGCTCGAAGCGGCTCGGCTCGGCGATGGGGTACCGGCGCTCGCCCGATCCCCGGCCGGTCGGGATGCCGGCGCGCGCCAGGGCGCTGCGGCTGGTCGTGTTCCTCGCGCTGATCGCCCTGGTCGCGGTGGCATCGGTGCTGCTGCGGACCTGGGACGTGCCGTACCCGGCCACCATCGGAAGTGCGGCCGTCGTCGCGACGATGCCGCTCTGGCACCGCCTGCTCCGCCGCGCGGCGCACGGACCGCGGGCGGTGCGCCGTGGCTGATCGCGGCGAGCTGGACCAGGCACTGCTGGATCCGACGCGGCTGTCGATCGTCTCGGTGCTGGCGTCCGCGCGCTGGGCGGAGTTCGGCTACGTGCGCGACTCCGTCCGGTTGTCCGACTCGGCACTGTCCAAGCAGGTCGGCACGCTGGGCAAGCTGGGCTACGTGGAGACGGAGAAGGGCTACGTCGGCAAGCGCCCGCGCACGTGGCTCAACCTCACCCGGGCGGGCCGGGAGGCGTTGTCCGCCCACGTCGCCGCCCTCCAGCGCATCGCCGCCGACGCGGAGGAGAGCGGGGCACGGCACCGACCGGAAACCCGGGAGTAGCCCGGCCGGAGAGCCGCCCCGCCTCGCCGCAGACACGGCGACGAACCGGCCCCGCCCCCGCCTGCGTGGTCGCCGGGGTCGACGGCCTCAGAAGATCGGCGGGATGGAGATGCTGTCGTCCGGGCATGGCCACGGAAGCTCGATCTCCAGGCAGTAGATGTTTCCCTGCTGGTCCGGGAACGGCCAGCAGAGCTCGATCGTGATGTGGCACTCGTGCGGAATCGGGATCGGACCATGGTTGAGCTTCACGGACCTGGACTCACCCGTACCCGACGTGACGGTGAACCTTCTGACCCGCTCTTCGAGCCGCGACGTCTCGACGCCCGTCATCTGCGCAAAAGACGCAAGCATCATGTCGAGCACGGATGCCGCCTGGTCGGCGGCCTGCTCATCACGGAGGCTGTCGTGAGCCCAGCGTCGGAGAACCGCCTTCGCATCGGCCACGGACTCCATGGTCATACGCCCCTCCCCGGCTGTCCGGAACCAGTGGGGGGACGCGCAGCAGGACCGCCCCGAGACGCGCAAACGCCCACTCGACCCCGTCATGTAGGTACCGTGTCACTCCAAGTGAATGTTCTCGGCGGCGCCCTGTCCAGCAGCGCCTCAACCTGCACGGGAACCTTTTGAACGTCTCCTGCCGGCGGTGGGCGCCTGACACAGGCCCCCACCGCCGAACCCCGTCCGACAGCACTGATGCGCAGGTCATCGGGCGGATCGGTGACCACCGCCTCCGCGCACGCGCGGGAAGCACACACCGTCGGCGACGGCATTCCGGCGGGCGCGGGGAGCGCGCTTGTCGACCTGGACGGTCGAGCTCGGGCAGCCCTGGTTCGTCGCCTGCGCCGAGTCCGGCCTCAGCCCGCCGGAGCCGGAGTTGGGTCGGCCGCGACCGTCCGGTGGGCGGGCGCGGCGGTGGCCGCGCCGGTCGGGGCGGAAGGGGGCACGGCGGCGTCGGTGAGCAGGCGCACCAGGGCGCGCAGGCCGGCCGTGTCCCGGTCGGCCAGAAGGGTCTCCATCAGCGAGAGCGCGGCCTTCTGGTCGCCGGGGACCGCTCGCACGCGTGGCCAGTGCAGCTCGGCCGCTGCGTCGCTCAACGCCAGCGTCCGGCCCACCTGGCCCAGGGCGTTCAGCAGCGACGCGTCGCCGGGGCGCTCCGCCAGCGCCGTGCGTACGAGGTCGGCCTGGTGCTCGGGGTCGACGTCCTCCGGCGACTGCCCGCGCAGCATCGGCAGCACCTCTTCAGCGGCGACGGGCGCCTCGCGGGGGCCGCGGCGGGCGGCCTCGGCGCGGATCTCCTCCAGGTCGCCGAACTCCTCGGCCTCGCGGCGCACCCGCTGCAGGGACCGCTCGGCCCGCCGCAGGGTGCAGTCGGCCGTCCACCGCGCTCCGCGCGCGACGGCCAGCCGGGCGGCGACCAGGCCCACACGCAGGCACAGCCGATGGGACCCCACCCGCTCGAAGTAGCGGGTCCACGACGTCAGCGTCGTGCCCAGGCGCCAGTCGTTGTCCAGCGCCCCGGCGGCCACCAGATGCTCGGCGGCCTCGGCCCAGCCGGGCCGCATCCGCGGGTGGGCGTCGGCCTCGCGCAGCTCCGGCAGCGCCGCGCGGGCCTCCTCCGGCGGGCGCCGGCCGACGCGGACGAGCCACGCGAGCACGCGGGCGCGCTCCACGCCCGTGCGGCGGCGCGCCGCCGCACGGGCGGCGCCGCCGGGCCAGGCGGCGGTCATGCCGGCCTCCACCCGCTCCAGTGCCGACAGCGCCTCGTCGAAGCGGTCGAGGTGGCGCAGAGCGCGCACGTAGCCGAAGGCGTAGCCCAGGCTGACGCCGCTTCCGTCCGCGCGGGCCGCTGCGGCCCGCGTGTCCAGCTCGCGGATCGCCTCGTCGGGGCGCTCGTCGTCGATCAGCATGTCGGCCTGGGCCAGCACCAGCGCCTCCCACGCGGGCTCGCCGGGCCGGGTGTGGCCGAGGCTCTCGGCCACCAGGGTGGCGCGGTCGACGACGTGGCCGGGGCCGTCGATGTTGGTGTAGCACTCCAGCACGAGTTCGGCCGCGCAGGCCGCGGGGCCGCATCCGGCGGCGCCTCCGCTACTCGCGTGGGAGGCGCGCAGGCGCGCGAGCGCCGCGGGCAGGACCGACTCCCCCTCGGCCCGGTCCCCCACGCGCGCGGCCAGCGGCCAGTGCCCCACCAGCGCAGCGGCCCAGCTCGGCGCGGTATCGCCGGCGGCGATGCGCTCCGCGGCGGGCACGGCCTCGGCCGCCGCGTCCGCCTGGCCCTCGGCGGCCATCTGCGCGAGCCGCACCAGGCTCTCGGCCAGCTCCGCCCGCCCGTCCGCCCGCAGCTCCCGCGCGGTCTCGCCCAGCCATCTCCACAGCGCCATCGGTGCAGGCTCCTCGCGTCTTCCTCCGTGCCGGTTCGGATCCCCGGCGGCGCCCGCGGTCGCCTCCGCGCAACACCAGGGGCGCTACCGAACGTATCAGCGTGATCACCGTGAGGTGGCGAAACCGCGGAATCCGCCGGGCCTTCCGGCGGATAGACTCGTCAGGAGTGCCGGGGGGCGACGTTGCACACAGCCGCGATCGGCGCGGCGGCAGTGACGGGAGCGCAGGCGACATATGGGATGGCGAGACCGGTTCGGGCTCCGCAAGGCAAGGCGGCGGGGCAAGGCGCGCTTCGACCGAGCGGCGGAGGACTCCGACGTCCGGGCGCTGATCGACTTCCACAACAGCAAAGTGGGCGTGGAGTTCTTCGTCGAGCCTGAGACGTTCGCCACCAGCACCACAGCGGTCGCCGTGGCCACCGACGGCGAGTGGATCCGCCGCCGCGTCGGCTCCACCGATGTCATCCGCAAGGTCGCGCGCAACTTGGCGGCTCCCGTCTACGATGTCCAGATCGTCGGCTACCCGCAGCGCATGCGCGACTGGACCGCGCGCAACAAGCGCGGCCTGTCGATGGACGAGTAGCCGGGGCCGCATGCCCGGCCCCGGCTCGGCCGTGCAGCGCGGCGGGGCGCCCGCGGCACCGTGCCCAGGCGCCGCACCCCGTCCGCACAGCGTCACGCGTTGCGGCGATATGCAGCAGGAAGGCGACCCGCGCCCATGACCGCCCCGGCCCCACCGAACAAGAACGGCGTGCCGCCGTGGCTGCCGCGGGCGCTGATGCTGATCGCCTGGACGGTGATCGCCTTCGCGGTGGCGGGCTGGATGTTCCTGCAGCTCCGCGGCCTGCTGGTGCTGCTGCTGATATCCCTGTTCCTCGCGCTCGCGCTGGAGCCGGCGGTCAACTGGCTGAACAAGCACCGCTGGCCGCGCGGCCCCGCGACCGGCGCGGTGATGCTGGGCGTGGCCACCGTGGCCGTGATGTTCTTCTCGGTACTGGGCTCGATGCTGGTCGGCCAGGTGCTGGAGTTCATCGACCAGGTGCCCGCGATGAGCCGCGGCCTGCTCAACTGGGTCAACGTCACCTTCAACACCCGGTTCGCGCCCGACACGCTGCTCAGCGAGATCACCGACGCCACCGGGCTGGTCGACCAGTACGCCTCCAGCCTCGCCGAGAACGCGTGGGGCGCGGGCACGACACTGCTGTCGCTGCTGTTCAACGGGCTGACCATCGCCCTGTTCACCTTCTACCTGACCGCCGACGGCCCCCGCTTCCGCCGCACGATCTGCTCGGTGCTGCCGCCGCGCACGCAGCGCGAGGTGCTGCGCGCGTGGGAGATCGCCATCAGCAAGACCGGCGGCTACATCTACTCCCGCGCGCTGCTGGCGCTGGTCGCCACCCTCGCCCACTACGTGGCTCTGGTCGTGCTGGACGTCCACTACGCGTTCGCACTGGCGCTGTGGGTGGGTGTCCTCTCCCAGTTCATCCCGACCGTGGGCACCTACATCGGCGGCGCGGTGCCGGTGCTGGTCGCGCTGATGCAGGGCACCTGGCCGGCGCTGTGGATGCTCGTCTTCGTCGTCGTGTACCAGCAGTTCGAGAACTACCTGCTGCAGCCGCGCATCACCGCCCGGACCCTCGACATGCACCCGGCCGTGGCCTTCGGCTCGGTGCTGGCGGGAGCCGCGATCCTGGGGGTTCCCGGCGCGCTGCTCGCGCTGCCCGCCGGCGCCAGCATGCAGGCGTTCCTCAGCGTCTACATCCGCCGGTACCAGGTCGCCGAGCATCCGCTGCTGAACTCGACCGAACCCGCCGCGAACGGCGCCGCCGATGCCGACGCCGATGCCGAGATGGCGCCTGCCGCCCCCGCCGCCGAGAGCGAACACGTCGGCGGCGCCCCGCACTCCCGCCGGAGTCGCGACGGCACCGGGGGCGGGCCGGGCCCCCGGCGGCTGCTCGCCCGCTGGCTGGCCCCGGTGGGCGGCGCCCGCGCCACCGCCGCGCGCGGCCGCCGGCGCGCCGATACGGGAACCGGAAACGGCGACCAGGACGCCGCCCAGCGCTGATTCACACCGGATTCCCACCGTTGGAAAAATCCCTGGCGCGCACCGGTTTTGGTCATTAGTGACGACAGTTTGCCCCAACTCCTTCAGCCGCCGGGTTCCCTAATCAGGGTTTCCCATCGCATACTCGCCCTGGGAGGGGGACTGAAGGATGAAGCAGGATCTCACCGCCTTGTGCTGTGAATGCGGCACGAGCCGGATGGTCAGCACCTACCGGGCGATAGGCGAGGCGCAGTCGGCCTACGGGCTCGCCCGGTGCGTCGTCTGGCGTCTGTGCCGCACCTGCGGACACCGCACCTACCACGCGTATATGCGCGAGGACGAGGACCGGGACGAACTGGAGGACGCCCTCAACCTCGACCAGGCGCTCGCCGCCGAGGCCCTGGACGAGGAGGTCGAGCAGCTGCGGCTGTGCGGCGTCGACATCGGCCACGCCCCGGTGCCCGCCATCTGGGACGGCCAGCCCGTGGGCATGGTCACCCAGCGGCTCTCCGACCTCTCCTACGCGATCGTTCTCGACCCGAGCGCGTCGGTCGTGGCGAGGCTGAAGCTGATCGACATGATGTGGAACGAGCTGTCGATCGGCGACAACGACGACCGGTGGTACATCCAGCCCGCCGACGACGACACCCCGGGCTACGCCGTCCGGCTCTTCGGCTACCGTGTCCGGCGCTGAACCGGCGGGGCCGGCCGCCCGACCGCGCGCCGGGGTACCCGCGGGCCGGCGTCAGCCCGCGACCGGGGCGGCCGCGAGCCTGCGCAGCGCCGCCCGGGCGACCTCGGGGTCGGTGGTGCCCCAGTAGGGCGGGAGCGACGAGCGCAGGAACCCGCCGTACCGGGCCGTGGCCAGGCGCGGGTCGAGCACGGCGACGACGCCGCGGTCGGCCGCCGAGCGCAGCAGCCGCCCCGTCCCCTGGGCCAGCAAAAGCGCCGCGTGGGTGGCCGCCACCGCCATGAAGCCGTTGCCGCCGCGGGCGCCCACGGCCCGCTGGCGCGCCGAGGCCAGGGGGTCGTCGGGCCTCGGGAACGGGATGCGGTCGACGATCACCAGCTGCAGTGAGCGGCCGGGGACGTCGACGCCCTGCCACAGCGACAGCGTGCCGAACAGGCAGGAGTCCTCCTCCTCGGCGAACTCCTCGACGAGGCGGCCCGTGGAGTCGTCGCCCTGGCACAGGATGCGCACGTCCACCCGCTCGCGCAGCTCCTCGGCGGCCTGGGCGGCGGCCCGCATCGAGGAGAACAGGCCCAGCGTGCGGCCTCCGGCGGCCTCGACCAGGCCGGCGATCTCGTCCAGGTAGCTGGGGTCGAGGCCGTCGCGGCCGGGAGGGGGCAGGTGCCGGGCGACGTAGAGGATGCCGCTGCGCGCGTGGTCGAACGGTGAGCCGACGTCCAGGCCGCGCCAGCGGGGCTCGCCCGCGGTCTTGTCGGGGTTGTCGGCGTCGTCGGGAGCCGCCTCGCCGCCGGTCTCCGCGGCGGTTTCGGCGCCGCCGGTACCGCCCGTGACGGCGCCGTTTTCGGCGGGGCCGGACCCGGTGGCGTCGGCGGCGTCGGCCTCGGCGCCGACCCGGGATCGGCCGGTGGACTCGCGGCCCAGGCCCCATTGGGCGGCGAGCGGAGCGAACGTGCCGCCCAGGGCGAGGGTGGCCGAGGTCAGGACGGTGGTGCGGTCGCCGAACAGCTTCTCGCGCAGCAGCCCGCCCACGGCCAGCGGCGCGACGTGCAGGGTCGGGGACTGCTTGGGGCCCTTGGCCAGCCACACGACGTCGGTGCGCTCGCGCAGCGGGGGCTCGAAGGACTCCAGGATGCGCACCGCGGAGTCGTGGACCTCGTCCAGCGCGGCCAGCGCCTGCTTGCGCTGGGTGGCGTAGTCGGGGTCCTGTTCGGGCGATCCGCTGCGGATGGCGCTCAGGCAGGCGTGCGCGGCGTCGCGGACGGCCGCCACTCCCCCGGCCAGCGCGTCGGGCAGGTGGTCGTACCGGCCCGCCTCGGACTCGCCGAACAGCAGCGCCAGGCCCTCGCCGGACTCGCTGAGGCGCTCGGTCAGCCCGGCCTCCACCAGCCGGCCCGCGCGCTTGGCGGCGGTGTTGACCGGCCGCTCGCCCAGCTCGCCGGTGGCCACCGAGGTGACGCGGTCGACCAGCTCGTGCGCCTCGTCGATCACGAGCACGCGGTGCTCGGGCAGCAGGTGGTAGCCCTGCATGGTCGAGATGGCCAGCATGGCGTGGTTGGTGACGACGACGTCGGCGCCGCCGGCGTCGGCGCGGGCCTGCTCGGAGAAGCACTCCTGGCCGAAGGGGCAGGCGGCGGCGCCGACGCACTCGTTGGCCGAGACCGAGACCTGCCGCCAGGCGAGGTCGCTGACTCCGGGCGCGAGCTCGTCGCGGTCGCCGGTGACGGTCTCCTCGGCCCACTCGTGCAGCCGCTTGACCTGGCGGCCCACCGACGAGAGCTGGCGGGGGTCGAACAGCTCGGTGTCCTCGGGGTCGGCGGCGTCCGCGCCCTGCAGGCGGTGGCGGCAGAGGTAGTTGCGGCGGCCCTTGAGGATGGCGAAAACGGGCTCGCGGTTCAGCAGCGGCGCCAGGGCCGCGGACAGGCGCGGGAGGTCGCGCTCGATCAGCTGGCGCTGGAGCGCGAGGGTGGCCGTGGTGACCACGACGGTGGTGTCCTCGGCCATGGCGTGGCGGATGGCCGGTACCAGGTAGGCCAGCGACTTCCCGGTGCCGGTGCCCGCCTGCACGACGAGGTGCTCGCCGGTGTCGACGGCCGTGGAGACGGCCTCGGCCATGACGGCCTGGCCCTCGCGCCGGGTGCCGCCCAGGGCGCGCACCGCGGTGTCGAGCAGGGTGTCGACGTCGGGAAGTTCAGCCACGCGTGCGACAGTACCGCGTGCCGGTGACGCGCCGGGCTCGTTCTCCCCAGGCCCGCCCGCGCCTCCGGCAGGCGGGCCCGGCGCTTCCGGCAGCGGGGCCCCGCCGGGCCCCTCAGGACCGCTCGGCGCTGACGGTCAGCTCGTCGTGCAGGAAGCACAGGTGGTCGCGCACGTCGAGGCCGTCCTTGAGCGGGGTGGAGTAGGACCAGGCCACGTCGGGGACCTCGTGGTCCCCGAGCCGCAGCGTCCAGTAGGTCGCCCGCCCCTTGTAGGGGCACAGGGTCCGGGTGCGGCTGGGGACGAGCAGATCGCGGCGCACGTCGTTGGGCGGCAGGTAGTAGCGGTTGGGCAGCCCGGTCTCGGACAGCACCTTGGGCCGGGCCGAACGCGCGATCTCCACGTCGCCGAAGGCCACCCGCACCAGCACCGAGGCGGGCCTGGTGTCGACCCGGTGGTAGGGGTCGCGCAGGTGGCCGCGCACCGGCTCGTCCTCGTCGTACCAGGTGTCGGCCGCGTCCCAGTACATCGCCACGAGCCCGCGCAGCCACGCGGCCCCGGGCCCGGGGTCGGGGTACGCCCACACGGCGTTCTCCGCCACCCGCTCGCCGACCCGCATGTGCCAGTAGGAGGCGTCGCCCTTGTACGGGCAGTGGGTGCTGCGGTCACTGGGGGTCAGCACGTCGGTGCGGACATCCTCGGCGGGCACGTACAGCTGCGGCAGCAGCGACGTCTCGTGCAGCAGCACCCCGCGCTCGGAGTCGAGCACCTCCTGACCGCCCAGCTCGGCGCGCACCCGCCGGGGGAAGGGGTGGGCGTGCAGTGCGTGGTGCGGCGATTCGAGCGTGTAGTTCACGGTGTCGGGCGCGTCCTTCGCGAACGGCCCTCCGCCCATGGTCAGCGACATCCCCGGCCTCCTTCGCCGTCGAAGTGGTGGGCGCAGCAGGTCATACCCGCCGCCCGCTACCCGTACCGCCCCGCCGTCATCCGCCGGACTCCGCCGGTGCCGGGCTCCCGGCGGGCACCTCGCGGCCCGGACCCCACCGGCGCCGGCGCAGGGGGCGGAGGGCCCCGGAGGGTTTGCGGTCCGGGCGGTTCGGGCGGTCCTCGGCAAACCCCGAACGGGTGGCCGCCGCATCCCGGGCGAGCCGGACGGTTCCGTCGTGGTTCGCGGCCCGCCGCTCAGCGCGGGCGGGCCGCCGACCCGTACTGCCTGCGCAGGGGCGTCGCGCGCTCGACGTGGCGCGGGAGCCGCCCCCGCCCCCTGCCCTGTTCGAAGACACGCTCCAGCTAGGCCCAGGCGTCCCCCGACCCCTTCCGGCTCGTCCGGTGGCCGCCGCCGGCGTCGCCGTCGAATCCGGTCTTGCGTCCCCGGCCGAGGTAGATGGCGGTTCCGCCGCCTCCCAGGGCGGCCAGGCCGGTAGCCACCAGGCCGGCCAGCGCTCCGCCGGCGACCGGCAGCCGACCGCCCGATGCGTCGTCCTGGTCGGCGCCCGCCCCGGGATCGGCGGAGGTCTCGTCGCCGGGGGCGGTGGGCGGCTCGACCGTGGGGCCGGGAGCGGGGTCCCTCTGCGTCGGCGCCTCGGTCTCGTCGCCGCCCGGCGAGCCGGTCGGGTCGGGCGAGGCGGTCGGCGGGCCGGTGGCGGACCCCGCCATGCTGCCGGGGTCCGCCCGCGGGGCGGCCTCCGCGCCGCCCGACGGTGCGGCACTCGGCGAGGGGCCGTCCGGTCCGTCGCCGGAGCCCGTGGTGGCGGGCGGTCCGTCGTCGGCCGCCGGCGCCCCGCCGGGCTCGGGCGAGGGGGCGGCGCTGTCGGGAGGGGGTTCGGTGGCGGGTACGCCGCCGGCCGGGACGTGCACGGCCGCGCCGACGAACCGCACGCCGTAGTCGAACGCGCTGACGGGGTCGCCCTCGGCGTCGATGCGAGCGACCTCGAAGCGCACGGACAGCCACGCCGCCGCGCGGTTCGCCCGGGAGTCCTGGGACGGCGGCGTCGCCGGCACCGCGGGGCGGCTGACGCCGCGTTCGGCGCTGACAGCGACGGTGATGGTGCCGTCGCCGGACTCGGCCGTGAAGGTCTTGCTGTAGTCGCCGTCGGAGACGTCGGCCGACTGCCCGAGGATCTTCAGTCCCCGCACGGAGATCCGTGCGTCGGGCCCGCTCGCGGCGCTCCACCACGCGGTCGAGGTGGCGGATTCGAGCACCAGGAGGGCCTCGCGGCCGAACGCCTCGGCCACGGGAAGCGCGGCGGAGGCCGTGTCGGGGCGGCAGTCGGGGGTGAAGCGCACGCCGGTGACGCCGGCGGCCGCGGTGAGCCGCCCGCTGTCATAGACCACGGAGCTGTAGGCGTCGTCGGGCTCCGCGGGGAAGTGCCGGTCGGTCGCGACGTCGGCGGGGTCGGCGCCCCAGTGGGCGCTGGTGATCGACCCGGCGCCGCCGGAGGTGCCGACCTCCCCGATCGCCCCCTGGCCGCACCAGTCGACATAGGCGATGCGCGCGCCGGCCTCGGGCCTGCCGGCGCCTCCGGGCGCGAGTGGAGGGGCCTGTTCGGCGGCGGCGGGCAGCCCGGGTGCGAGCACCGTCACAAGTGCCGCTGCCGCGGCACCTCCGGCACCGAGGAGCCGCACCGCCGTTCTTCGGAGGGGGGTGGGGGAATTCGGGGTCACGGTCGTCCTCTGCTGGTTCAACGGCCGCGGACACCTGCCGGCGGGTTTAGGGGGGCCGGCGGGGTTCCGGGGCCGTACAAAGGGGCTCCTTAGAACCTACATTCCGCTCCCCGGTATCCCGTAGTCCAGCCTGCCGCCGATCGGCGCCAGAGTGCCGCGGTGGGTCCGGTCCGGACCGGGGCGCCGTGCCCGCTACCCACCGATCGACCGCGCAACGTGCGCACGGCACGCTGTGGGGACGTGCGGGCGCCCTGCGGAGTTCCCACCGGCCGGTAGCGGCCACCGGGCGGCGGGTTCCGGTCGGGCCGCCGCGGATGCGGCGCGGGCCGTAACGCGGCGGCCGAGCCGGACATGTGACGGGGCGAGGACGCAATCACCCCCGGCGAAAGGGAGCCCGTTGCCCTATGACGGCCCAGACGGCCCACCGGAGACGCCTGCGCCGCCCGCCGGCCGCGAGGCCAGGTTCGAGGCGCTCTACACCGCGTGCTACGCCGATGTGCTCGGCTACCTGCTCCGGCGGGTCGAGGACCCCGAGTCGGCCGCCGACCTGGTCGCGGAGGTCTTCATGACGGTGTGGAACCGGCTGGAGGACGTCCCCGGCGGCAGCGGCTCCCGGCCGTGGGTCTTCGGGGTCGCCCGCAAGGTTCTGGGCAACCACCGCCGCGGAGCCCGGCGCCGTACGGCGCTGGCGGCCCGGCTGCGCTCGGAGCTGAGCCGGGCGCACGTCACCCGGCCGGAGACCGCCGAGCCCGCTCTCGGCGAGATCGGCGCGGTCTTCCGCTCGCTGTCGGAGGCCGACAGGGAGGTGCTCGCCCTCGCCGGATGGGAGGGACTGAGCCCGTCGGAGATCGCGATCGCACTGGGCTGCACTCGCGGCACCGCCCGCGTGCGCCTGCACCGGGCGCGCGGGCGCTTCGCCCGCGCCCTGCGCAAGGCGGGCGTGGAGGTCGGCGGCGCCGCGGTCCCCGACCGGCCGCGCCCGCTGGAACGGCCGGTCAAGGAAGGAGCGAGCTGATGAGGAACCGCGACAGGGTGGACCCGCTGGTCGCCCGGCTCCGTCCGCGGGTGGACGCGTCCGAGGGGCTCGACCCGGCACGGCCGGGCGCTCGCGAGCTCCTCGCCACCATCACCGAGAAGAACCAGGAGCCTGCAGTGGCACCGAAACGTACCGCCCGCCGCCTGCTCGTCGCCGTGCCCGTCGCCGCGGTGCTCGCCGCCGGGGGCGTCGCGGCGACGGCGCTGATGCCGACGTCGGCCCCCGACCCCGTGGCCCCGCAGGAGGCGGCGGCCCTGGAGATCGACGTCGACGACGGCCTCGTCGTCGCCGAGGTCAAGGACCCCACCGCCGACCCCGAGCGCTATGCCGAGGAGTTCGCCGAGCACGGGCTGGACGTGGACCTCAAGCTGATCCCGGCCTCGCCGACGCTGGTGGGCAAACTGACCTACCTGGACCAGAACATGACGGGGAAGGGGACCGACGACCGCGACGTCGAGGTGATCGAGTCGCCGGAGCAGTGCACGCCGGACGGCGGCTGCCCGGTCGGCGTGCGCATCCCGAAGGATTACGCGAACCCCGTCCAGCTCGCCTTCGGCCGCGCGCCGGAGAAGGGCGAGAAGTACCAGACCACGAACGCGGCGACGGCTCCGGGAGAGGCGCTGGAGGGCGTCGACGTGGTCGGGATGACCGTCGGCGAGGCCCGGGGGGTCCTGGCCGACAACGGGCAGGAGGTCGCCGAGTACCGCCTCGGCGGCGAGGCGGCGGAGGTGGCGGCCGCCGAGGCCGAGGCCACGGCCGCGGAGCGCCCCTCGCAGGACCCCGAGGGCCAGGACGGCGCCGGGTCCGGGGCGGGCGGCACCGAGAAGGCCGAGGACGTCCCCGACGGGTACTACGTCCACGAGGTGTCGCTGTGGGCGCCGGGCGAGGTGCTGGTCTTCGTGGGTGAGGAACCGCGGTAGCCGTCTCGGCGCCGCCGTCCGCGGGCAGCGGGCGCCGCGCACAGGTCCTGCCTGTGTGCGGCGCCCGCGTCGCGCGCGACGGGCGGGGACGGGCGCGGCCGTCGAAGCGCCGAGGGGGCGCGTGCGCCGGGCTCAGCCGGCCCGGACGGCGAACAAGGCGAGCATCAGCGCCAGCCACGTCCAGCCGACGACGATCATCGCCCGTTGGATCAGGCCCGTCAGCGGCCGGTCCAGCTCCCAGGCCCGGCTGAAGAGCAGGAGCAGTGCGAGCACCGCCGCACCTGTCAGCGCCGAGTACCAGGACACGACCGCGCCCGGCAGCACGACGGCGGCGGCGAACGCCGCGGCCGGCAGCGCGAGGAAGACCGCGGCACCGGCGGCGTCGTGCACCTGGTGGTGCGTGCTGAACCGCGGCGGCGTCCCTTCGGGAGCGCCCGGCGGATATCCGCGCATCGGGTCCATGGGGAAGACTCCCGATACCGCCAGCGCCAGGCCGAAGACGGCGATCGCCGCCGCGAGCATCGGGCCTCCGCCGACGCCGAGCACGCCGGCGGCCGCCCCGGTGACCAGCAGACCGCAGCAGAGGAAGTTGGCCGCCTGCACGCGGCCGCGCGGCCCGAGCGCCAGCGCACTGACGGGGTGGCGCAGCGGCCGGTAGCCGGGCCGTGTCCATCCGTCGATCGAGAAGACGGCGACGAACAGCACGGCCGCCGCCGCACCCGCCCACAACACCGCCGCCATGGTGCGACGCTAGCAACCCGATTCCGCCCCCGGCACCGCCGCGGTCCGCACCGGAGTGCGGTCGCCGGCGCGGATCGGGGAGCGGGTGGTGCGGACCCGGCGCCCGTGCTGGATCGGCCGGGAGGTCAGACGGGGAATCGTACGCCGACCAGCCGCTCGGAGGCCTCCCAGAGCCTGCGGGCGTCGTCCCTGCTCCGCAGCGGAGCCCACAGCTCCTGCTGCGCCGGGGCTCCGCGGAGGTTGCCCAGTCCCCGGGGGCCGAAGAACCGGCCCCCTTGGGAGTCCGGGCCGGTCGCGGCCAGCAGAGCGGGCAGCGCTGCGGTGTCGGCGGTGCCGGCGAGGATGCCCATGCGGGAGAACGCGCGGATCGCGCGGATCGCGCCGGTGTCCTTGTGCCGCCCCATTCCGGGCTGAGCGGACAGCAGGTTCGTGGGAGATACGCCGGGGTGGGAGAGGTTGCTGGTGATGCCCCACTCGGCCGTCCTGCTGCGGGCGTCGAGCTCGCGGGCGAAGAGGCCGACGGCGATCTTGGACTGGCTGTAGGCGTTGTCGACGTTGTAGCTGTTCTCCCAGTTCAGGTCGCCCCAGTTGATCGCTCCGCTGCGTGCGGCGATGCTCGTCTGGTGCGTTACCCGGGCCTTGCCCTGCCGCAGCAGCGGCAGCAGCGCCTGGGTGAGGGCGAAGTGGCCGAGGTGGTTGGTGCCGAACTGCAGCTCGAAGCCGTCCTTGGTGACCTGTCGGCTGGGCGGCGTCATCACGCCGGCGTTGTTGATGAGGATGTTGATGGGGCGGCCCTCGCCAACGAGCGTGTCCGAGAGAGCGGCCACCGAGTCCAGTGAGGACAGGTCGAGGCCGCGGGTGGAGATCTGCGCATCCGGGACGAGGGTGCGGATGCGGTCGGCGGCCTTCTCGCCCTTGGCGCGGTTGCGGACCGGCATGATCACCTCGGCGCCCGCCCCGGCGAGGCGGGTGGCGATGACGAACCCGATCCCGTCGCTTGCGCCGGTGGCGACGGCGAGTCGTCCCGACAGGTCGGGGACGGCGATGTCAATGGGGCGAGCCATGAGCGGTTTCCCTACGTTCTGCGGCGGATCCGCCGCGGGTCGGCGTGTAGGTCCATGCTCGAACCTCGCCGCCGGCGGATTCAGGGCCGATCTGTCCACTGATCGCCGATCCCCCTCTCAGCCGCGCCGGTAGCGTGGGCTTACAACGAGGAGGTCGGGCAGGGGATGTCGAGAAGTCGTGGACGGCGCGGCGCACGCGCGGAACAAACGACGCAGCGGCAAGGGAGGCGCGTGGGGTGATCGACCGGACCGGACTGGCGGAGTTCCTCCGCCGGCGCCGGGAGGCGCTGCAGCCCGAAGACGTCGGCCTTCCACGCGGACGACGCCGCAGGACAAGCGGGCTACGGCGGGAGGAAGTGGCTTCCCTCTGCCAGATGTCCACCGACTACTATTCGCGACTCGAACGGGAGCGCGGCCCCCAACCGTCGGAACAGATGATCGCCTCCATCGCGCAGGGCCTGCACCTCTCCCTCGATGAGCGCGACCACCTGTTCCGGCTCGCCGGACACAACCCACCCACGCGAGGCACGGTCGGCGAGCACATCAGCCCCGGCCTGCTGCGCATCTTCGACCGCCTGCACGACACTCCCGCCGAGATCGTCACCGAACTCGGCGAGACTTTGCGGCAGACCGCGCTCGGCGTCGCGCTCACCGGCGACCTGACCGCCTACAGCGGCCCGGCCCGCAGCATCGGCTACCGATGGTTCACCGACCCCGCGACGCGCCGGCTCTACGCACCCGACGACCATCCGTTCCTCACCCGCATGTTCACCTCAGGCCTGCGCGAGGTAGCCACGCTGCGGGGTCCCGGCTCTCGGGCGGCGCACCTCGCCGAGCTGCTGCTCGCCCGCAACGAAGAGTTCCGCCGGGTGTGGAACGACCACGAGGTCGGCATCCGTCCCCATGAGGTGAAGAACTTCGTCCACCCCGCGCTCGGTGCACTGGAACTGACCTGCCAGTCGCTGCTCGATCCGGGCCAATCGCATTCGCTGCTCGTCTACACCGCCGTTCCCGGCAGTGAGAGCCACGAAAAGTTGCGGTTGCTGCCCGTCATCGGAACACAGCCGCTTCGCTAGGGGTCCACGCCCCACAGGCCACACGGAACCGGGTCGGTGGATATGCCGAGAAGGCGAGGATCATCCCTGCCGACGTGGACGACCACGCCGCATCGCAAGACCAGGTCGTCAGAATCGAGTGGACGCCACGCGAACCCGCGGGGCGAAGCCCCGCAACGGGGGTCTGGGGGGCCGCCCCCCAGAAGAAACAACGAGACGACCCCGCGAGCGCGGTCACGCGCGAGCAGAGTCGTCTCGGAGTCGAGTGGAGCTATGGGGATTCGAACCCCAGACCTCCTCCATGCCATGGAGGCGCGCTACCAGCTGCGCCATAGCCCCTGATGCGTCTTTCATTCTAGCGGATACCGGGAGTGCCTCGGTCCATCGCGCACGCCTGCCGGCCGTGGCGCCCCGGAACGGCCGCCGCCCGCGGGTGGAGGGGAGGGCGGGCGGCGGCCGCGGTTTCCGGGGGCGGTCTCGTGCGCTGTGCGCGGCGGTCGTGCGGCCGGGCGGACGGGCGGACGGCCGGTCAGGTGCTCACGTGGGTGGTCAGACGGTCAGGTGGTCAGGCGAGCGAGGGGGCGGTGCATCAGGCGGTCGGCTCCAGGCGCCACTGCTGGCAGGCGTTGTCCAGCCAGGACCACTGGCGCACGTTCGTCCCCGCGGCCGCGCCGCAGTTCTCCACGTCGAGCACCTTGCCGCTGTTGGCGTTGGCGACGCTCACCCAGCCGCCGGAGTCCCGCAGCACCATGCGGAAGCGCTGGCAGGTGTTGTCCAGCCACGACCACTGGCGCACGTCGGCGCCGTCCTCGGTGCTGCAGTCGGTCAGCAGCAGCGCGGCGCTGAGCGGAAGCAGGAGGGGGACTCGGTGCCGGGCCATGGGGGAAGCTCCTTCGCGGCCGAGTGGGGGATGACCTGTCGAGGCGACGGGCGAGCGATTGTTAGCGCTAACGTTGCGCGCCGCGGGGTCCTCTTCGAAAGCGGACGAGGGGTCGCGTGGCGCCGGGTCACGGAGCCGCCCCGGTTTCGCGTTAGTGTGAGCGCTCACACACCGGGGCGTCAAGGGGTGTTCGACGCTCCGTGTTCAAGGCGCTGCTTCACCGCTGGTAGGCGGATGCCAGCGCCCGCAGAACGGGCGAGCATCCCGCGTCCACGGCGAGCGCGGCGAGACGGTCGCCGCGTGTGGGCCCCCGGTTGAGGATCGCCACCGGCTTGCCCTGCTCGGCCGCGCGCTTGACGAAGCGGCGGCCCGACAGCACGGTCAGCGACGACCCCGCCACCAGCAGCGCCTCGGCGTCGTCGACGAGCCGGTAACCCTCGG
Source organism: Streptomonospora halophila (assembly GCF_039542725.1). Classification (NCBI taxonomy): domain Bacteria; kingdom Bacillati; phylum Actinomycetota; class Actinomycetes; order Streptosporangiales; family Nocardiopsidaceae; genus Streptomonospora; species Streptomonospora halophila. The sequence goes on from NZ_BAABIK010000017.1 coordinate 83,637, forward strand.
ACACGCGCTGCCGGGGCACGTTCTCGCCGAAGTAGACGATGTCGGGCTTGAGGACGCCGCCGCAGCCGGCGCAGTCGGCCACCGTGAAGCCCCGGGTGGAGGCCAGGACCGCGTCGGCGTCGGGCGCGATCTCCACGTCGTCCACTCCCCCGGTGAAACCGGGATTCAGCGCTGTGAGGCGCTCGGCCAGCCGGTCGCGGGTGGTCACCGCGGAGCACGCGAGGCACACCACGCGGTCGTAGCGCCCGTGCAGGTCGAGGACGCACCTGCTGCCGGCCGCCTCGTGCAGGGTGTCCACGTTCTGCGTGATGACCCCGGATACGACGCCGGCCGCCTCCAGCTCGGCCAGCGCCCGGTGGCCGTCGTTGGGGCGGGTCTCGTGCACGTGGCGCCAGCCGACGTGGTTGCGCGCCCAGTAGTGGCGGCGGAAGTCCGCGTCGCCGACGAACTGCTGGTAGGTCATCGGCTTGCGGGGCGGCGAGTCCGGCCCCCGGTAGTCGGGGATTCCCGAGTCGGTCGAGACGCCGGCCCCGGTCAGCGCGACCACCGGTCCCCGGCCCAGCACCGCGCGCATCCGCGCGACCGCGGTCGTGAGGTCGTCGGTGTCGAGCGTGTCGGTCACGCATCGAGCGTATGCGCCTTCAACCTGACGCGCCCGCGCCGGCCGGTGCGTCCTGGACGGCGGGCCGTCCGGGCAGGACGGCGGAAACCCGGCGCGGCCTTGTGTCCCATGTCTCGGGGGGAGGCCATCGCAATTTTCAGGCAATTGACTTGCCCGAATGCTACCGTGAGTGGCGGCCGCCTGTCTGACTTATCCACGGATGCGCATTTCGCGCGCGTGTGTCGCAGCGCGGCGGATGGGCGAGGGTGAGGCTTCGCGGCAGCCCGCAAAGCCGCACGCCGACGGGGGAAGCGGGTGACGATCGTGACCGACCGGGAGCACGCCGCGGCCCCGAGACGCCGGGCGCGCCTCGGCGCTTCATCCGCCGACCGCCCCGCGCGGCTCGCCCCGCACTCGGCTGAATCCGAGCCGCCGGCCCGTGTTCCCGCCGCGACGGCCCGCCCTGATCTCCACGTCCTGCGACCCGCCGTCCTGGAGTCCTCCGGTACGCGCACAGGCGCACGCGCGCAACGCGCAGCCTGAGCGCCCGTCCGCCCGCCGAGCGCCTCCGGCGAGCGGCGCCGACCCCACCACCCCATCCGCCTGACCGGCAGCTGACGAGGTATGCCCGATGACCGACACCGCGACCACGACGCCCGGGGAGTCACCCGGTCCCCCCGACCCTCCTGTCCAGGCTGACCAGGCCCCTCCGCACCCGCGATCCGGCCTGCTGATCAGCGTGCTGGTCACCTCGGCGTTCGTGATGATCCTCAACGAGACGATCCTGAGCGTGGCGCTGCGCGACCTGACGCTCGCCCTCGATGTCTCCACGACCACGGTGCAGTGGCTGACCAGCGGGTTCCTGCTCACCATGGCCGTGGTCATCCCCACGACCGGCTTCCTGCTCGAACGGTTCACTCCGCGCCAGATCTTCCTGGCCTCTCTGAGCATGTTCACCCTCGGCACGCTGCTCAGCGCGCTCGCCCCCGGGTTCGCGACGCTGCTGGTCGGACGCGTCGTGCAGGCGTGCGGCACCGCGGTGATGATCCCGCTGCTGATGACCTCGGTGATGCGGCTGGTTCCGCCCCACCGGCGCGGCGCGACGATGGGCACGATCACCATCGTCATCGCCGTCGCACCCGCGCTCGGCCCCACGATCGGCGGCGCGGTGCTGGCCGGCCTGGGCTGGCGCTGGATGTTCTGGCTGGTCCTGCCGCTTGCGGTGGGCGCGCTGACCATCGGGGCCGTCTGGCTGCGCCTGGACAGCCGCACCAGGGCGGTGCCGCTGGACGTGCTCTCGGTGCTGCTGTCGGCCGTCGGGTTCGGCGGACTGCTCTACGGCCTGTCCTCCATCGGCGAGTCCGGCGGCGGCGAGCACCCGGTGCCGCCGTGGTCGGCGGTCGTGGTCGGCGTCGCCGCGCTGGTCGTCTTCGTGGTGCGCCAGCTCCGGCTCCAGCGCCACGACCGCGCGCTGCTGGACCTGCGCCCGTTCACCAACCGCAGCTTCGTGGTCGCCCTGATCCTGGCCGGGCTGCTGTTCATGTGCCTGCTCGGGGTCGCGTCGATCCTGCTGCCGCTGTACCTGCAGACCGTCATGGACACCGGGACGTTCGTCAGCGGGCTGGCCGTCCTGCCCGGCGGACTGGTCCTCGGCGCGCTCGGCCGCCCCGTGGGGGCGATGTTCGACCGGTTCGGCGCCCGGCCCCTGGTGATCCCCGGTGCCCTGGCCATGGCGGTGTCGCTGTGGCTGTTCGCCGCGCTGGGGCCGGATTCGCCGCTGGCCGCGGTGGTCGCCATCCACGTGGTGCTGATGACCGGGCTCGGGCTGATGATGACGCCGCTGATGACGGAGTCGCTCGGGTCCCTGCCCGACCACCTCACCTCCCACGGCAGCGCCATCCTCACCACGCTGCAGCAGGTCGCGGGCGCGTTCGGCACCGCCGTCTTCGTCACGGTCGCCGCGCTCGCCAGCGCCACCGCGGGTGCGCCGGATGCCGCCGGCCTGCGCACCGCGTTCATGGTCGCCGGGTGCATCGGCGTCCTCGCGGTGGTCACGGCGCTGTTCGTACGCCGGCCCGCCGCCGCTGCGGAGTCCGCGCCGGTCGGCGGCGGCGGGCCACCGCCCGCCGCCGGAGTCGAGGACCCCGCGGCCGCCGAGCCCCAAGGCGCGGCGCCGCTGCCGGTGCGCGACGAGAACGCCTGACCGCCCGGCCCCGGCCGGGCCGCGGGACCCCGCGGCCCGGCCGGGGCGGGGACCTGCCGCCATCGTTCCCGGGTGCGCGGCGCCCGCCCCGGGCCGTCCTCAGGCGCCGAGCGCCGCCGCGCGGGCGGAGGACGACGCCGCGGCGCCGATGGCGTCCGACAGGGCCGCACCCGGGTCGCCGGGCCGCGCATCGGCGCCGATGCGCACGAACTCGACGGCGATGCCCTGCTCCTCGACCGCCTGGGCGGCGGCGCCGGACCAGCGCTCGTCCTCGGCGAGCAGCACCCAGCCGCGCTGGAACACGTCGAGCGTCGAGCGTTCGGCGCCGTCGACCCGCACGGCCAGGTGCGGCGCGCGCATACCGGGCTGACCGGCCAATCCGTCGGGGCGCCGGGCCGGCGGCAGGTCGGGACCGGCACCCGGGACGGCGGCGGAGCGGTAGAGCCGGCCCGCGCACGCCGGGCCACAGGACGCGCCGCAGCCCGCCCGCGGCGAGGACACCTGACCCGCCACCCTCGCCGCCGGCCCCGTCGCACGCCCGGCGGCGCCGGAAGCGCCCAGGTCAACGGCGACGCGGCCGACGACCTGCACGCAGAAAAAACCTGCCCCGTCACCAGACAGGGCAGGTCTCGATTCTCTCGACTTGTGTGGAGCTATGGGGATTCGAACCCCAGACCTCCTCCATGCCATGGAGGCGCGCTACCGACTGCGCCATAGCCCCGTGTGTGCTCCCCTTTATACCACCTGCCGAGGGCGGCTCGCCGCCGCCGGTGCGTGGCCCCGGGCACGGGGCACCGCGAAGCTGCAACCGGGCGAAGCGCAATAAGCTGGACTGGTGCCCGAATCCAAGCTTGAGATCCAGATGCTGCACGACCGCCTGCTGGTGCGCGAGATCCCCGAGAAGGGCGAACGGCGCAGCACCGCCGGCCTGGTGATTCCCGAGACCGTGAAGATGGCGACCCGGCTCGTGTGGGGCGAGGTCTGCGGAGCGGGCACGGGCGCTCGGCACGTGAAGACCGGCGACCGGGTGCTGTTCGACCCGCAGGACCAGAGCGAGGTCGAGTTGCAGGCCGAGCGCTACCTGGTCCTGCGCGAGCGCGACGTGCACGCCGTCGCCAACGAGCACCCCGAGCGCGGCACCGGACTCTACCTCTGACCGCGGCCGCAGGCGGGGGCGCCCGGCCGCGGGCGGCTGCCCCCTCGCCCGCAGCCGTCCCGCGCGCTCCCCTCGGTCCTCCACGGCCGTCTCGCCGAGCAGCGACCGGCGGGCGGCTTCCGCGCCCGCGGGAGCCGCTCAGGGAGTGAGATCGCCCGGCCGCGGCTGCGGTCGGCCCAGGGCGGGCCGAGCCCGCCGGTCCCGGCTCCCGCTCGGAGAAGGCACGGCACCGATGAAGACCGGGTGCCCTTCCTCCGGCGCGCGGTAGCGGCGGCTCCGCCGCCGCGATGCCGACATCCGCACTGTTGCGAAGGGCCGGCGCAGTCCGGCGCCGGCGCGTCCGCCCGGCTCGTCCGTCTGCGCGGTCTCCTCGTGCACCGCACTGCGCGTGGAGCGACTGTGACATAGGCGACACGCGCGCCCCGGTGACCGCGCCGAACGTTGAGACGGCGCGCTCCCCGAGGCCGGGAGTGCCCGCGAAGTCCCCGGCATCGGCGGCGGGCGCCGCGACCACCGCGTTTGACCGCCGCACAGGCGAGCGTGGCATCCTTATCGCGCTCTCCCGCGCCGACGCGACGCGGCGAGCGCCTCCCCCGTCCCCTCCCCTGCCCCGGAGGATTGCCCATGCCCCCTGTGCCCCGGCGCACCCGCGTCGTCACCGTCCTGGCCGCACTGGCGACCGCGCTGACCGCGGCGATGCCCGCCTCGCCCGCCCTCGCCGACACCCGCCACAGCGGCGACCTGCATCTGGCGTCCAACCCCGACTGGATGAGCCGGCTCCCCGACAGCACCAGCCTGGCCGCGCTCTCCGTCCCCGGCACGCACGACACGATGGCCTATGACGCCTCGCCCGTCTCGCAGACCCAGGAGAGCCCGCTGCCGGAGCAGCTCGACGCCGGCGTTCGGGCCCTGGACATCCGCACCCGCCACTACCGCGACGCGTTCCCGATCCACCACGGCGCGGAGTACCTGCACGCGAACTTCACCGACGTCGTCGTCGCCGCCACGGACTTCCTGCGCGCGCATCCCGGCGAGACGGTCCTGATGCGGCTGAAGCAGGAGCACACCGCCGAGGAGAACACCCGCAGCTACGAGGAGACCCTGGACTCCTACATCGAGGAGAACCCGCAGACCCGCGACCGGCTCCGGGAGCACCTGTGGCGGCCGGACGCCGGCTACGGCGGGCGCATCCCGACCCTGGGCGAGGTGCGGGGCCGGATCGTCATCCTCCAGGACTTCGGCTCCGGCCACGCCTACGGCCCGCGCTGGAACGGGGAGTGGACGGACATCCAGGACGACTACGACCTGCCCACCCTCTTCCACGTCCCGCAGAAGTGGGACGCCGCGCGCACCCACTTCGAGCGCACGGCCGCGGGCGATTCCGACGTGCTCTACGTCAACCACCTCAGCGCCTCCGGCGGCGCCCTGCCCTCCTCGATCGCCTACGGCGCTCTCGGGGTCGAGGGCATGAACTCGCGCGCGCTGGACTATCTGGCCGCCGGGGGCACGCAGCGCACCGGGGTCGTCATGGCCGACTTCCCCGGGCCCGATCTGGTGGAGGCCGTCATCGCCCGCAACCCCGGCTGAGCGGCCCGCGGGCGCGGTGTGCCGCGCCCGCGGTCGTCGCCCCGCTACGCCCCCCGACCCGCCCTCGCGTGCCGAACTGCCCGTGACCGTCGGCGGACGAGGCCGGGCCGGCGGATTCGCCCCGGACGCCGCGTCAGCCGCGGCGCGCGGCCCAGACCGTGCGCTCGGTGCGTATCGCCAGGTCGCCGCGGCGCAGGATGCTGTGCGGACCGTCGGCGTCCAGCAGCCGGTCGAGCGCTGTGAGGTCCTCCGCCGCAAGCTCCGCGGCGGCGGCCCCGCGGATGCGCTGCAGCACGCCCAGGGCGTAGCGGCCGATCGCCGCGTTGCGGGACCCGTCGATGTCGACGGCGACGGTGAGTTCTCCTGCGACCGCGAATCCGGCGGCGGTCAGCATGGGCCCCCAGTCGGCGCCGCGGTGGGGCACGTGCTCGGCGTGGAGGCGGTCGGCCGCGGCGTGCACGCGCTCCTCCAGGCCGGGCCGGTCAGCGGGGGCGTCCTCGGGCAGGAAGCGAGGAGGGCCGGCCAACTCGACGACGGCGAGCAGGCCGTCGGGCGCAAGCAGGTCGCGGACGGTGCGCAGGGCGTGGTCGGGGTCGGCCATATGGTGCATGGAGGCCGACGCCCACACGAGGTCGGGCGTTCCGAGGTCGGGCCAGGCGGCGTCGTCGAGGTCGGTCGGCACGGTGTGCACGTGCTCGCCCACGCCGCGGGCGGACGCCTTCTCCCGCAGCCGTTGCAGGTGTCCGGACGAGGCGTCGACGGCTGTGACGTGCGCCTCGGGAAAGCGTTCGAGGAGCGCGAAGGTGCCCGCACCCGTACCGGAGGCCAGGTCCACGATCCGGCGCGGGCCGCTCTTCAGTGGCAGCCACTTGGCGATGGCGGCGATGTGCTCGGCGAGGAGGTCCGCGTCCAGGTCGAGGAGCTCCGCCTGCCCGCTGTCGGCTCCGTGCTCCTGGTGCCGACCGTGCTCATGGTGGCCCTCGTGCGGGGCGTGTGTATGCGTCATACCGCCAGACTAGGCACGTCATGCGCGGTCGGCACAACTTCTTGCGGGAAACGCAAAGCGATGGCCCGGCCTGCTGCCGGGCGCGCAAGGGGCACCCGTGTGGGACGGGGCGGGTCGGCGGCGCCGGTGCGGCTACGGGCTGTCGCCGTTCTCGCCCCGCTCGTCGGGCTCGCGATGTCCGCGCCGGGCGTCGCGGTCGAAGACGAACATGATCTCGCACGGGCCGCCCTCGGCGCCGATCGCGTGCGGCAGCATGGTCGGGAACTCGGCGGCCTGGTTGGTCTCGATGCGGAAGCGGCGGTGGCCCAGCATCAGGATCGCGGCGCCGGACAGCACGACGAGCCATTCCCGACCCGGGTGGGCGCGCATCTTGGAGGGGCTGTCGGGCGGCGCCTCGGTCAGCCGCCGACGCATGACGCTCATGGCGGGGTCGCCCTTCATCGGCCAGCTCAGACCGTGGGTGCCGTGGGACATGGCGCTGATGACGACATCCTCGGCGGCGTTCTCGACGAGCTGATCGAGGCTGGTGTCCAGGGCGCGGGCCAGAGCGACGAGCTGGTCCAGCGCCAGGCGGCGCTTGCCGCTCTCGATGCGGCTCAGCGAGGACTGGCTGAGGTGGGCGCGGCTGGCCAGCTCCTCCAGTGACAAGCCCTGCGCGACCCGCAGGGCGCGGATGCGTTTGCGTACGAGGCCGTCCAGCGCACCATCTTCTTGCGTCATAGGCGATATGGTATGCCTGCAATGCAAACCGCGCTTTACGTCGAAGGCAGACGGCCCGGAGCGGCCGGTGCCGACACGGCGGAAAGGGGACGAGGACATGGCTGGGCGGACGTCCGCGCGCGCGAGCGACGCACCGCCCGGTGAGGCCGTGGACACGGCCCCGAACCGCCCCGGCCGCAAGGTACGCGACACGCCCGTCGGCGTCCTCGCCACCGGACCCGCATCCTCCCCCGCGCCCTGCTGCTCCGTCGGTTGAGTGCCCGACTCCCGCGAGCGCTCGGCCCATCCCTTCGACACCATCGGGGCGCCTCGGGAGGCACCGGCCCGCACGCGCGGCAGACCGTCCATGCCGCCCAGCAGCCCTTCGTCGACGGCTGGCAGCAGGCCATGTGGGCGGGCGCCGCCGTCATGGGCGCGCTGTTCGTCTACATCGCCCTCCGCGGCCCGAGGAGCGCCGCCCCCGTAGCGGTGGACGGGGCCGACGGCGCCGGGAGCCCTTCGGAGTGCTCTGCGCAGGCCGACTCCAGCGGGTCGGCGCGAGTGACCCTCAGGCCGCAAGCGAAAAGGCCACCCGCGGTGCGGATGGCCCCTACTCGCCGCCGGATGTCGCGGTCCTACTCCGCGGCCTTCGTTCGGGCGCGTGTTCCGGTAGGACCTTTCGGGTGGAGCTATGGGGATTCGAACCCCAGACCTCCTCCATGCCATGGAGGCGCGCTACCAGCTGCGCCATAGCCCCGTGTCGGTACCGTCGCCCCGGCGAGCGCGGCGGCGGTACCGACTGTAGCGGAATCCTGCGCACTCGTCGAAACGAAAGCGCCCGTCCCGGCCCCGGCCGCCGGAGCCGGGGCGGGCGCGGCTCAGCGGTCGTCGCTGAGTGTGCGCCTCTCGGGCAGGCTCGCCGCATTGTGCTCCAGCAGCCGCCAACCGCCCGAGCGCAGCGGACCCAGCAGGGACCAGGAGCAGTTGCCCAGCGGGCCCAGCACCTGGCTCCGGTCGGCCGGCAGGCCGAGCATGCGGTTGATCCCGGCACGCAGCGCTGCGCCGTGGCCCACCGCCACCAGCAGCCCGTCCTCGGGCACCAGCGCCAGGGCGCGCTCGATCGCGTCCTGCACCCGCTCGCCCACGGCGTCGAGGGCCTCGCCACCGGGCGGCTCCATGCGGGCGTCCTCCGCGGGCCAGCGCTCGCGGATCTCGGTGGTGGTCAGGCCTTCCCACCGGCCGCCGAAGCGCTCGCGCAACCCCTTGTCCAAGGTGACCGGGAGCCCGGTCTCCTCGGCCAGCGCGTGCGCGGTGGCGGCGGCGCGGCGCAGGTCGGAGGAGACGACCGCGTCGGGCCGCAGCCGTGCCAGGAGGCCCGCCGCGCGGCGCGCCTGAGCGGTCCCGCGCTCGTTGAGGGCGATGTCGGTCTGTCCCTGGAACCGCTTCTCGGCGTTCCACTCGGTCTGGCCGTGGCGCCAGCAGACGACGCGGCGGGTCGGGCTCACCGGCGCCCCTCGCCGAGGGTGTCGCGGGTGCGCCCGCACTCCGCGCGGATCACGGGCGCCCGGCGCACGGGGATGCGGGGCGCGCTCACGCGGGGCCGGCGCCGTCGGCGCCCTCGTCGCCGGCGGCCTCGCGGTCGCGGCCGCGGGCGGTCTCGGGCAGCGTGATGCGCGGGCAGTCCTTCCACAGCCGCTCCAGCCCGTAACTCCCGCGCTCCTCCTCGTGCTGGATGTGCACGACGATCTCGGCGTAGTCGAGCAGCACCCAGCGCCCGTCGCGCTCGCCCTCGCGGCGGACCGGCTTGACCCCTCCGCGGTCGCGCAGGCGGTCCTCGACCTCCTCGACGATGGAGCGCACCTGGCGGTCGTTGGGCGCCGAGCACAGCACGAAGGCGTCGGTGATGACGAGTTGGTCGCTGACGTCGTAGGCGACGATCTCCTGCGCGAGCTTGTCTGCGGCCGCTTCGGCGGCGATGTTCACGAGCCCCACGGCCCGGTCAGTGGCGGACACGATGTAGCAGCTGCCTCCCTCGGGCGGCTACCCCGCCGTCGCGTCGTCGAGGTAGAGCCCGGTCTTGTTGATGTAGCGGACGATGCCGTCGGGTACCAGGTACCAGATGGGCTCGCCCTTGCGGACGCGCTCCCGGCATTCGGTGGAGGAGATCGACAGGGCCGGGACCTCCACGAGACTGACCTTTCCGTCGGGCAGGCCGGGATCGGTGAGCCGGTGTCCGGGGCGGTTACAGCCTACGAAATGCGCAAGATCGAAGAGTTCGTCCACGTTCTGCCAGCTCAGGATAGCGCCCAGGGCGTCGGCGCCGGTGATGAAGAACAGCTCCACCTCGGAGCCGTGGATCTGTCGCATCTCGCGCAGGGTATCGATCGTATAGGTCGGCCCGTCCCGGTCGATCTCCATGCGGCTCACACTGAACTGCGGGTTCTCCGCGGTGGCGATCACCGTCATCAGGTAGCGGTCCTCCGCGGAGGTCACCTGGGTGAGGTCCTTCTGGTAGGGCTGCCCGGTGGGCACGAAGACCACGTCGTCGAGGTGGAACAGGTGGGCGACCTCACTGGCCGCCACCAGGTGCCCGTGGTGGATCGGGTCGAACGTACCGCCCATGACGCCCACGCGGCGCGGGTTCCTGCGCCTGTGCTCCGCGCTGGAGGGGGCCCCCGCCGGTTCGTTGCGCACGTACCGCTCCGTTTCCTGCGTGTGGCCGACGGCCGTCAAACCGGGGCTTCACGGCGCCGGACCTCCCCTTTTCGTCTGGTCCGTCCCGACATTAGCCGACAGGGACCTGCGCCTTCGGGACCACTACCCGGGGCCCGCGGAAAATCGCGTCATATCTCGATGCGCGGAAGCGTGGCATCGCGCATCCCGGAGGCATAGCATGCCGATATGTCCACCAACGCTCCAGACCGCGCCCGCGTACGACTCGAAAACATAAGCTCCCGAGCATACGAGCACCCGGCCGACCGGGGCGCGCTGGTCGCGCTGCGGTCCCTGCGGGGCTTCGACGAGATCTTCAAGCGGCTCTCCGGCCTGTTCAACGAACGCGCGCTGCGATTGATGTTCCTGTCCAGCGCAGTCCGCGTGAACGAGCAGCAGTTCCCGGAGGTGCACAACTACGTCCGCGACGCCGCCTACATCCTCGACCTCGACGAGGTCCCCGAGCTCTACATCCAGATGAACCCGCGGCCCAACGCGATGGCCATCGGCAGCAGCAAGCCGTTCATCGTGATGACCACCGGGCTGTTCGACCTGCTCGACCCCGAGGAGCAGCGGTTCGTCGTCGGCCACGAGGTCGGCCACATCCTGTCCGGCCACGCCGTCTACCGCACCATGCTGCTGGCCCTGATCCGGCTCGCCGCCCGGGTCGCCTGGATCCCGCTGGGCTACATCGGCATCCGCGCGATCGTCACGGCGCTGGAGGAGTGGTACCGCAAGTCCGAGCTGTCCTGCGACCGCGCGGGCCTGCTGGCCGGCCAGGACCCCGAGGCCGCCAAGCGGGCGCTGATGAAGCTGGCCGGCGGTTCGCGGCTGGCCGAGATGAACCCCGACTCCTTCATGGAGCAGGCCCGCGACTACGAGCGCGGGGGCGACGCCCGCGACAGCCTCATCAAGCTGCTCAGCCTCATGGGCCAGACCCACCCGTTCGCGGTCATCCGCCTGGCCGAGCTCAGCCGGTGGATCGACGACGGCTCCTACCAGCGCATCATCGACGGCGACTTCCCGCGCCGCGACGGCGACCGGGAGGCCTCGGTGGGCGCCGAAGCCCGCAACGCCGCCAACTCCTACCGCGAGTCCTGGGAGCGCTCTGAGGACCCGCTGGTGGGCACATTGCGCGACGTGGCCGGCACCGCCGCCAACACCGGCGGGCGCATCTTCGACACCGTCGCCGAGCGCTGGAACCGCGCCGGCCGGCGCAACGGCGACAACAACAACGACAGCGCCTCCTCCTCGTCCTAGGACCGGAGTCGGCAAACGCGTTCTGCGCGCCGCCGCGGGCGCCGGACGTCCGGCGCCCGCGGCGGTGTGTCAGGGACGTGTCAGGGCTTGCGGGCCACACCGCCGGTCATGAACCGGGCGGCGACCGACGTGCTGTCGCGCACGATGCCCTCGGGCCGCCACAGCGGCAGCGGCACCACCCCCGGCGGCAGCAGGTCGAGGCCGGTGAAGAACGCCTCCAGCTCCGCGGGGGTGCGCACCCGCCCGGTGCCGAGCTGGCTGAGCAGGACGCGCTCCAGCTCCTCGCTCGCGGGGGCGTCGCCCAGCCGGGTGAAGTTGGTGATGAAGAAGAACGACCCGGACGGCACCGCATCGGCCAGCGCGGCGACGATCCCCCGGGGGTCCTCCTCGTCGAGCAGGTGGTGCAGGATGCCGCAGAGCATCACGCACACCGGCCGGTCCGACTCGACCAGCGCGCGGACGTCCGGGGCGGTCAGCACCTCAGCGGGCCGGCGGATGTCGGCGGTGACCACCGCGGTGTTCGCGTCGCCGCCCAGGATCGCCTCCCCGTGCGCCGCCACCAGGGGGTCGATGTCGACGTAGACGACCTTCGCCTCGGGGTTGGCCTCCTGGGCGACCTCGTGGGTGTTGCGCGCGGTCGGCAGCCCCGAACCGAGGTCCAGGAACCGGTCCACGCCCTCGTCCGCCGCGAGGTGGCGCACGACCCGGTGGAGGATCTCCCGGTTGTGCACGGCGATCTGCTTGAGCTCGGGCATGACCTCCAGGCTCGCGTGCGCGACCTGCCGGTCGATGTCGTAGTTGTCCTTGCCGTCCAGCATCACGTCGTAGACGCGCGCGGCAGTGGGGACGCCGGTGTCGAATCCGGCGGAGCCGTTGGGGTTGCGCGGGGGCCTGGAGTCAGGCATAGCGGGGCTCCTTGAACGCTGTATCGCCGTGTACACGGGCATCGTAGCGTCAACCGGACGTTTCGGTGCCGTCGCGGGCCCCGGTCCCGCCGCAGGGGACGGGACCAGGGCGGCGCCGCACCGGCCTCAGCGCAGGTGTCCCTCGCCCGTCACCACGTACTTCGTCGAGGTCATCTCGGGCAGGCCCATCGGGCCGCGGGCGTGCAGCTTCTGCGTGGAGATCCCGATCTCGGCGCCGAAGCCGAACTGGCCGCCGTCGGTGAAGCGGGTGGAGGCGTTGACCATCACCGCGGCGGCGTCCACCAGCGAGACGAACCTGCGCGCCGCCGACTGCGAGTCGGTGACGATGGCCTCGGTGTGCCCGGTGGAGTAGCGGCGGATATGGGCGAGCGCGTCGTCCAGCGAGTCGACCACCTTCACCGCCAGGTCCGCCGACAGGTACTCCGCGGCCCAGTCGGCCTCGGAGGCCGGCACCGCCTTGTCGTCGTACCCGCGCACCCGGTCGTCGCCGTGCACGGTCACACCGAGGTCGCGCAGCGCCGCGAGCACCCGCGGCAGGAACCGGTCGGCGACCGCGGTGTGCACGAGCAGGGTCTCGGCGGTGTTGCAGGTCGACAGCCGCTGCGTCTTGGAGTTGACCGCCACCGCGAGCGCCATCTCGGTGTCGGCGGACGCGTCGACGTAGACGTGGCAGTTGCCCTCGCCGGTCTCGATCACCGGGACGGTGGACTCCGTGACCACGGTCCGGATCAGCGAGCCCCCGCCCCGCGGGATGAGCACGTCGACCAGGCCGCGGGCGCGCATCAGCGCCTGCGCGGAGTCGCGGCCGGTCCCGGGGACCAGCTGCACGGCGTCGGCCGGCAGGCCGGTCTTCTGCAGAGCGCCGCGCAGCACCTCCACGATGCGGGAGTTGGAGGAGTAGGCCGAGGAGGACCCCCGCAGCAGCGCCGCGTTGCCGCTCTTGAGGCACAGGGCGGCGGCGTCGGCGGTGACGTTGGGGCGGCCCTCGTAGATGATCCCGATGACGCCCAGAGGCACCCGCACCTGGCGCAGCTCCAGCCCGTTGGGCAGGCTGGCGCCGCGCACGACCTCGCCCACGGGGTCCGGGAGCTCGGCGACGTCGCGGACGGCGTCGGCGACGGCGCCCACCCGCTCCGCGGTCAGCGCGAGGCGGTCGACCATCGCCTCGCTCTCACCGCCGGCGCGGGCGCGCTCGACGTCCTCGGCGTTGGCGGCCACGATCGACTCGGCCTCGGAGACCAGGGCCTCCGCCATGGCCAGCAGCGCCTCGTCCTTGACGGCCCGGCTCAGCGGCGCGAGGTCGGCCGCGGCGTCTCGGGCCCGTTCCGCGCCGGCGCGGACCTCGCGCTCGGTATCGCTCATGGTGCTGGTCGCTTCCCAGGTTGTCGGGGGGCAGGATGTCGCCTCCAGCCTAGCCGGGCCCCGCCGCGGCGGTCGGCGGCGAACCGGTCCCGCGGCGACGGGCGGCGGCCGCTCCCGGCCGCCGGAGAGCCGGCCGTTCTTCCTCGTTCTCCGGACAACCGCCCTGCGCAGCCGGTACGGTGACGGCGCCAGATCGCTCGAGCTAGAGCTTAGGTGGTGTCGATGTCGGCATGTCCCAACGGTGGTGAACACGACTGGGTCCTAGGAGGGGACCGCAAGTTCCACTGCTCCAAGTGCGGAGCGGAGAGCGCTCGCAGACTCTGAGGCGCCGGCGGACGGCATAGAAGACCCTCTCCTCCCCAAGGAACGGGCCCACGGCCCCCGCGAGCGCAGGTGCACTCCGTTCTCAGCGCCCCAGTCCAGGCTTCTCCTCGACGGTGCGCCCGGCGGGGTGCACCGTCCCCTCCTCCACGACGTCCCCTTCGGAGCTGGCACGCCAGGTCACCGGGCCGCCGAGCTGGTCGGCGAGGTCCTGCGCCCACCGCCGCAGCGGCGCGAAGCGGTCGGGACCGGGCGGCAGCACCGTCCTGCCCCGGTACGTCACCGCGCCAAGCGTGACCACGCGGCCGTCATGGCGCAGCTCGGTGTCGAACTCGTGCGTGGTGGACCTCATAGCCCGACACCCTACTGGGGGATCGCCGCAGGCCCGGGGCAACGCGCGGGATCGGGTGCCCCGATGCGGCCCTGCGAAGCGGAGGCTCCCCCGGGCCGCGGCGCGCTATTCGGGGCCGCGCCGCGCCCGCTCGCGCACCGCGCCCAGCAGCACCAGGTCGTCGCGGTGCACGATCTCGCGCTCGTACCCGGGCCCCAGCTCGCGCGCCAGCCAGCGGGTTGAGCGCCCCATCAGGTCGGGGATCTCGCCCGCGTCGAAGTTGACCAGCCCGCGGGCGATCGCGGTGCCGTCCTCGTCGCGCAGGTCCACCGGATCGCCGGCCGAGAAGTCCCCTTCGACCTTGACCACACCGGCCGGCAGCAGCGACGCCCGCCCTTCGGCGACCGCGCGCACCGCGCCCGGATCCAGCACGACGCTGCCGCGCGCCGCGGTGGCGTGGGCCAGCCACAGTTGGCGGGTGGACGGCCGCCGCCGCCCGTGGGCGGCGAACAGCGTGCCGACGCTCGCGCCCGACAGCGCGGCGCGCGCGTCCGCCGCCGAGCTCAGCACCGTCGGCACGCCCGCGTCGCTGGCGATGCGGGCCGAGGCCACCTTGGTCACCATGCCGCCGGTGCCCACCCCCCGCCGACCGGCGCCGCCGATGTCGATCCCGTCGAGGTCGGCCGGATCGGCGATGCGCGGGATGCGGCGGGCGCCGGGCCGCGAGGGGTCGCCGTCGTAGAGCGCGTCGACGTCGGAGAGCAGCACCAGCGCGTCCGCGCGCAGCAGGTGGGCCACCAGCGCGGCGAGGCGGTCGTTGTCGCCGAAGCGGATCTCGTGGGTGGCCACCGTGTCGTTCTCGTTCACGATGGGCATGGCGCCGATGTCCAGGAGCCGGCGCAGCGTGCGCTGGGCGTTGCGGTGCTGGACGCGGCGCATCATGTCCTCGACGGTCAGCAGCACCTGCGCGGCCGTGAGCCCGTGGCGGGCGAAGGCAGCGGTGTAGTGGGCGACCAGCAGCCCCTGGCCGACGCTGGCGGCGGCCTGCTGGGTGGCCAGGTCGCGCGGGCGCGCGGTGAGCCCCATCGGGGCGATGCCCGCGGCCATGGCGCCCGAGGACACCAGCACCACCTCGGTACCGGCGGCGCGGCGCTCGGCGAGGACGTCGGCCAGCTCGGCGATGCGGTCGCGGTCGATGGTCCCCTCGGGAGAGGTCAGCGAGGAGGAGCCGACCTTGACGACGACCCGCCGGGCGCGGGTCAGTTCGGTACGCTCGCCGAGCGCGTCGTTCCCTTCGGACGATGACGGATCTGACGGTGCGTTGCGCACGTCGCACTTCTTTCCATGGGTATCGGTCGTATCGGCGGCCGGGCCACCCATACCCCGCGCGACACGGGACCGGGACGCGTGTGGCGCCCCGCGCCCTCAACCCAGCCGGGAGTCGGTGCCGCGCGGGCCGATCGGTGTCTCGTCGGCGTCGATCGACGGATCCCAGTCGAAGACCACGGAGTCCTCCTCGTCGCCGATGTAGACCTCGGCGCCCTCGGCCGCGCCGGCCTCGGCGAGCGCCTCCTCGATGCCGAGCCGGTTCAGGCGGTCCGCGAGGTAGCCCACGGCCTCGTCGTTGGCGAAGTCGGTCTGGCGCACCCAGCGCGCGGGCTTGCTGCCGCGCACCCGGAAGGTGTTGGCGCCCAGCGGCACGACCTCGAAGCGCGCCTCGCCGATCTCGCGGGGGCGCAGCACGACGCGGCTCGGCTCGGGCGCGGGCCGGGCGGCGCGGGCCGCCTCGACCTGCTCGGCCATGGCGAACGAGAGCTCGCGTAGGCCTTCGCGGGCCGCCGCCGAGACCTCGATGACGCGCAGGCCGCGTTCGCGCAGCATAGGCGCGACCATCTCGGCCAGCTCGCGCCCGTCGGGCACGTCCACCTTGTTCAGCACCGCGATGCGCGGCCGGTCGGTGAGGTCGATGCCGGCGGCCTCGCCGTAGGCCGACAGCTCGGCTTCGAGCGCGTCGAGATCGCTGAGGGGATCGCGGTCGGACTCGAAGGTCGCGCAGTCGAGCACGTGCACCAGCGTGGAGCAGCGCTCGACGTGGCGCAGGAACGCCAGTCCCAGTCCTCTGCCCTCGCTCGCGCCCGGGATCAGCCCGGGTACGTCGGCCACCACGAACTGGGTGGAGCCGGCCTCGACCACGCCGAGGTTGGGGATGAGGGTGGTGAAGGGGTAGTCGGCGATCTTGGGGCGTGCCGCCGACAGTGCCGCGATCAGCGACGACTTGCCCGCGCTGGGAAACCCGACCAGGCCCACGTCGGCGATCGTCTTGATCTCCAGGCGCACGTCCAGGGCCTCGCCGGCCTCGCCCTTGAGCGCGAAGCCCGGTGCCTTGCGCTTGGGCGAGGCGAGGGCCGCGTTGCCCAGTCCGCCGTTGCCGCCCCGCGCGAGGACCAGGCGGGTGCCCGGCCCGACGAGGTCGGCGATCACCTCGCCCCCGGCATCGAGTACGACGGTGCCGTCGGGCACCGGGAGCACGGTGTCCTCGCCGTCGCTGCCGGAGCGGTGCGAGCCCTGGCCGGGCGTCCCGTTCTGCGCGCGGCGGTGCGGCCGGCGCTTGTACTCCAGCAGCGTGGCGGTGTTGCGGTCGACCTCCAGGACGACGTCGCCGCCGGTGCCGCCGTTGCCGCCGTCCGGGCCGCCCAGGGGCTTGAACTTCTCGCGGTGCACGGAGGCGCAACCGTGCCCGCCGTCACCGGCCTTGATGTGCAAGACCGCTTCGTCGACGAAGTCAGGCATGTGTCCTCTCCCCCGTACATTCTCCTGCCCGACCAGCCTATTCGCTGCGGAGGTCCGCGGCGGGCCGGGCTCAGTACACGCGTAAGGCGGGCCAGTCGACCTGGCCCGCCTTACGCGTCAGCTTCCGCGCCGCCGGCCCTATTCCGCGGGGACCGGGGCGGGGACGATGTTCACGGCCTTGCGGCCGCGCCGCGTGCCGAACTCCACCTCGCCCGCGACCAGCGCGAACAGGGTGTCGTCGCCACCGCGGCCGACGTTGTCGCCGGGGTGGAAGCGGGTGCCGCGCTGGCGGACGAGGATCTCGCCGGCCCGGACGGACTGGCCGCCGAAGCGCTTGACGCCGAGCCGCTTGGCGTTGGAGTCGCGGCCGTTCCGGCTGGACGATGCGCCCTTCTTGTGTGCCATCTCGCGCCCCTCCCCTACTTGTTCTTGTTCGACGCGATACCGGTGACGCGCACCTGGGTGTACTGCTGCCGGTGGCCCATGCGCTTCTTATAGCCGGTCTTGTTCTTGTACTTCACGATGTTGATCTTGGGGCCCTTGGCCTCGCCGAGGACCTCGGCGGTGACGGCGTAGCCGCTCAACTCCGAGGCGTCGCTGATGACCTTGCCGTCGTCGACGACAAGCAGCGGCTCCCAGGTAAGGGTGGCGCCGGCCTCATCGGAGACCTTGTCGATGGTCAAGACGTCGTCGACAGCCATCTTCTCCTGTCGGCCGCCCGCTCGCACGATCGCGTACACCGGGGAACTCTCTTCCTGCTCGTGTGGACCAGCCCCGCCGAAGCGGGGGCGGAAATGCGCTCAAAATCGACCTTCGACCAGCGCGCTCACACCGCGGCGGCGCAAGGTCGAGAAGTAGGTCTCGGGCGCGCGAACGATGGGGGCGCGCCGACGCACCGTCTTCTAGGTTACCACCGGTCGGCCGGGGCACGGCACGCTCGCACGTTCGCGCGCGGGGCGCGCGGACCGGCCCTGCGCGGGCCGGTCCGCGCGGCGGCGGATGCCGCCGACCCTGCTCAGGTGGCCTCGGCCACCGCCGACTCGGCGGCGGTCGTGGTCTTGGTCCGCCGGGTGCGGCGCCTGCGGGGGCGCTGCTCGGCGGAGTTCTCGGAGTCGGCCGCCTCGTCGCCGGACTCGGATCCGGCGTCGGCTCCGGCCTGAGCCGAAGCCGCGCCGCCGGAGGCTTCGGTCCCGGAGCCGGCGGACGGCGCCTCGCCGTCCTGCGCGGAGGCGTCGGCCTCCTCGGCGGAGGCCGCGGCGTCGTCCTTCTTGGTCCGGCGGGTGGTCTTGCGGCCCGCGGACTTGGTGCCGGACTTGGCGGCGGAGGCCGTCTTCGACTTGGCCGCGGTCTTGCCGGAGGCGCGCTTGCCCTTCGCGGGCACCGCCTCCTCGACGGCGTCCTCGGCCTCGGCCGCGGCGGCGGCCCCCGCGGCGGGTTCCAGGTCGGCGGGGTCGGAGGCCGCCTCGGGCGCGGGCTCGGCCGGCTCGGCGGCCGACTGGTCGGCGCGGTCCTTGTCGCCCTTGCCCTTCTTCTTGCGACCGCCGCCGCTGCCGCCGCCGTTGCCGTTGCCGCCGGCGGGCTTGGCGCCGACGGGTTCGGTGGAGACCGTCAGGCCGCGGCCGCCGCAGTGCTCGCAGCTGTGCGAGAAGGCCTCCAGCAGGCCCTGGCCCACGCGCTTGCGCGTCATCTGCACCAGGCCCAGCGAGGTGACCTCGGCGACCTGGTGCTTGGTGCGGTCGCGCGAGAGGCACTCCAGCAGGCGGCGCAGCACCAGGTCGCGGTTGCTCTCCAGCACCATGTCGATGAAGTCGATCACGATGATGCCGCCGATGTCGCGCAGCCGCAGCTGGCGCACGATCTCCTCGGCGGCCTCCAGGTTGTTCTTGGTGACCGTCTCCTCGAGGTTGCCGCCCTGGCCGGTGAACTTGCCGGTGTTCACGTCGACGACGGTCATGGCCTCGGTGCGGTCGATGATCAGCGAACCGCCGCTGGGCAGCCAGACCTTGCGCTCCAGCGCCTTGGCGATCTGCTCGTCGATCCGGTAGGCGGCGAACACGTCGCGCTCGTCGGTCCAGTGCGAGAGCCGCTCGGACAGGTGCGGCGCCACGTACTCGACGTAGTCGTGCACGGTGTCCCAGGCCTCGTCGCCGGAGACCACCAGGCTGGCGAAGTCCTCGTTGAAGACGTCGCGCACCACCCGAACGGTGAGGTCGGGCTCGCTGTTGAGCAGCGACGGGGCGCCGGCCGAGCGCGACTTGCGCTTGATGGAGTCCCACTGCTTGGCCAGCCGGTTGATGTCGCGCTCCAGCTCCTCCTCGCTGGCGCCCTCGGCGGCGGTGCGCACGATCACGCCGGCGTTCTCGGGCATGACCTTCTTGAGGATCTGCTTGAGGCGCGCGCGCTCCTTGTCGGGCAGCTTGCGGCTGATGCCGGTCATCGAGCCGTCGGGCACGTAGACCAGGTAGCGGCCGGGCAGGCTGATCTGGCTGGTCAACCGGGCACCCTTGTGGCCCATCGGGTCCTTGGTGACCTGCACCAGCACCGACTGGCCGGACTTGAGCACCGACTCGATGCGCTTGGGCTGGCCCTCCATGCCGGAGGCGTCCCAGTTGACCTCACCGGCGTAGAGGACGGCGTTGCGGCCCTTGCCGATGTCGACGAATGCGGCCTCCATCGACGGCAGCACGTTCTGCACGCGGCCCAGGTAGACGTTGCCGACGTAGGACTTGTGCGTCGCGCGGTCGACGTAGTGCTCGACGAGGACGTCGTCCTCCAGCACCGCGATCTGGGTGCGCTCGCCGGTGCGCCGGATGACCAGGTCGCGCTGGACCGACTCGCGGCGGGCCAGGAACTCCGACTCGGTGATGACGGGGGCGCGGCGGCGGCCCTGCTCGCGGCCCTCGCGGCGGCGCTGCTTCTTGGCCTCCAACCGGGTGGAGCCCTTGACGGCCTGGACCTCGTCCTGGGCGGCCTTGCCGCTGCGCGGCTCGCGCACCCGCACGACCGTGTTGGGCGGGTCGTCCTGGGTGGCGTCCTCGCCGTCGCCGCTGGAGCGCCGCCGTCGGCGCCTGCGCCGCCGGCTGCCGGCCGCCGACTCGTCGTCGGACTCCTCGTCGGCGGAGGAGGCGTCGGCGGAGGAGGTGCCGGAAGGGGCCTCCTCGGTGCGCGCCTCGGCGCTGTCATCGTCGTCCTCGGCTCCGGACTCGCCGTCCTCCTCGCCGGCGCGGGTGCGGCCGCGGCCGCGGCCGCCGCGTCGCCTGCGGCGGCGCGAGGGGCGCTCGTCGTCGCCGTCGTCCTCGTCGTCGGCGCTCTGGACGTCCTCGTCGTCCTCGGATCGGCGGGCCTCGTCGGCCTCGGAGGCGGTCTCGGACCGCTCGGGCGCCGAGCCGTTGCTGCGGACCTTCGACTCCGGTGCGGCGGGGGCCACCGGCGGCTGGAACAGCACCATCGGCGACTGGAAGGCGCCGGACTCGGAGGCCTCTGGCGCGACTCCCGCACCGCCACCGGAGGAGGCGGGCTCGTCCTCGGCCGCGTCCTCCGCGCCGGCGGAGTCGGCCGCTTCGGCGGCCGTTCCGGCCTCCTCGGCGGGAACGGCGGCGGCGCGCGAGCGCGCGCCGGTGCTGCGGGCGCGGGTGCGCCGCTTGCGGGCGGGCTCCTCCGCCTGCGGCTCCTCGTCGGAAGCCGCGTCCTTCGCGGCGGCGGGCTCCGCGTCGGGGGCCGCGGCCTCGCCCTCCAGCGCCGACTGGCCGGCGACGGTGGTGAGGGGGCGTTCGGGCGGCGCCACCGGCTCGGGTTCGGGCGGCGGGCCGGCCGAGCGCAGCGCGCCGCTGCGGCGCACCGGCCCGCTGACCTTCACCTCGCTCTCCTGCGGCGGTGCGAAGGTCGCGGCCTGGGACGCGGGTGTCGCTGCGGCCTCAGTCGTTTCAGTTGTGCCCTCGGTGCCGTCGGCACCGGTGCTGGGCTCGTTGTCGAGCATCCGGGCGGTCTCCCGTCAAGTCCGCGGGCGCGGCCTGGGCGCAAGGCTTCGGCCGCTGCGCGCGCGGACTGTCGTCGCTATGTCGTCGCCGGCAGCCGTTTACCGGGCTGGCCGGGGAAAGTCGTTTCGGGCCGCCCGCGTCCCCAAAGGAGCTCACGCATCGGGCGCGCTCCGCGCGGGCGGGTTCGGCCGCGATGTCTCCATCGCAAGTCCGGCCGCGTCGGCCTGGGCATCCGCGGCGAGCGGATCGGCGATCGCGTCGGACCCGTCGCTGAGCGGCCCCTGCGCCAGCCGGGTCATCACAGGCGATGACAGCGGCGCGAGGTCGGCCACCCGACGAAGGCCTTTCACCACGTCGTCCGGTCGTACGGCAGGTGTCGTGTGCCGGACGACCATCCGAAGTATGGCATATGTCTCGTCTCCACCCCGTGTGGCGCGCCCGTCCACCTCCAGGTGGAGGACGGCCGCCCGGGCGTCGAAGCGGCGGAGGCCCTTCTTCGTGGACCTCTCCACCTCGACGGTATCGGCCGCGTTGAACGCGGCCACCGCCTCCGCGGCGCCGTCGGGGCCGACGCCGGGCAGTTCCACCCGCCATTCCGACGCCTCCAGGCGGTCCGCAAGACCGCCCGGCGCCGCCGCCTCCACGACCTCGGCCACGTCAAGCCCGTCGGGCATGGCGTCGTCGAGCCGGACGCGGACCTCGTCGGACGCAACGGGCTCGGCCAGCGTGATCTCGAAGTACTCCGCCTCACTGGCCACCCCGGTCGGGGCGGCGTTGACGTAGGAGATCTTCGGGTGCGGCGTGAACCCCGCTGAGAAAGCGACGGGGACACCGGCCCGGCGCAGCGCCCGCTCAAGCACGCGGGCGATGTCGCGATGGCTCGCGAAGCGCATCCTGCCGCGCTTGGTATAGCGGACTCGCAGCCGCGGTCCGGGGCGTCCGGTGGAGGGCGGGGTGGTGCCCTCGGTTGCGGGGGGCAGCGCTTCTCCTTTCCTCGGTAACTCCCCGGTGGGCCAGCCGATTCCTCCCTGACTCACCCACCTGGGAGATTCACGTCCTACTTCAGACTACGGTGCCCGCCAAGGGACCCGCGCCAGCGGTGCGGGGCGGGACCTCCACTGGGCGGATGACCCGATGACACCGGGACGCCACCGCGCCGCGATCTGGATCACCCACGTATGTGCTGTTCCCACCCACTGACCGGTTGAAAAGCGTTCGCCCTGCTTCGCTCGCGCGGGCGCCGTCCGGACCCCTCATCCCGTGCTCCGCGCTGACCTGCGACGACACTCCGGCCAGAAATTTCTTCGAGGAAATCTCGCAGCAGTGCAAACCTCCGGCGCCACCCGTCCGTCTTACATCACGTATGGCCCGGCGCGAGCGGGGCGCCGGGCCATACACCTCGCTTCCCCGCAGCTTCCCCTTCATCGGGGAGCGCACGGCCCCGGCGCCCCGCGTTCCGCGCCAGGCGGCCTCAGACCACCGTCAGCGGCAGCGACCGCCCCGGATCGCTCGGACCGATCTGGATCTCGGTGCCCATCGTGGGGCAGACCCCGCAGTCGTAGCAGGGGCTCCACCGGCAGTCGTCGACCTCGACGGACTCCTCGCCGTACAGCGCGTCCTGCCAGTCCTGCCACAGCCAGGCGCGGTCGAGGCCGGCGTCCAGGTGGTCCCAGGGCAGCACCTCGTCGGCGCCGCGTTCGCGCACGGTGAACCAGTCCATGTCCACCGGCTCCTCGGCCAGCGCCTTCTCGGCGCACTCGGCCCAGCGCTCGTAGGAGAAGTGCTCGCTCCAGCCGTCGAAGCGCCCGCCTGCGCGCCAGGCCTCCTCGATGACGCGGCCTACCCGCCGGTCGCCGCGCGAGAGGAGCCCTTCGATGATGGAGGGCCGCCCCTCGTGGTAGCGCAGGCCGATCGCCTTGCCGTAGCGGCGGTCGGAGCGCAGTTCGGCCTTGAGCTTGTGCAGCCGCGCGTCGACCAGCTCGTAGGGGGTCTGGCCCGCCCACTGGAACGGGGTCTGCGGCTTGGGGACGAACCCGCCGATGGAGACCGTGCAGCGGATGTCGGAGCGCCCGCTGACCTCGCGCCCGGTGCGGATGACCTCCTTGGCGAGGTCGGCGATGGCGAGCACGTCCTCGTCGCTCTCGGTGGGCAGTCCGCACATGAAGTACAGCTTCACCTGGCGCCACCCGGCGGCGTAGGCCGCGGTGACGGTGCGGATCAGGTCCTGCTCGGTGACCATCTTGTTGATGACGCGGCGCATCCGCTCGCTGCCGCCCTCGGGCGCGAAGGTCAGGCCGGAGCGCCGGCCGTTGCGGGTGAGCTCGTTGGCGAGGTCGATGTTGAACGCGTCGACCCGCGTCGAGGGCAGCGACAGGCCGGTGTTGGTGCCCTCGTAGCGGTCGGCCAGACCCTTGGCGACCTCGCCGATCTCGCTGTGGTCGGCGCTGGACAGCGAGAGCAGCCCCACCTCCTCGAACCCGGATGAGCGCAGCCCCTGGTCGACCATCTGAGTGATGGTCTCCTTGCTGCGCTCGCGCACCGGGCGGGTGATCATCCCGGCTTGGCAGAAGCGGCACCCGCGCGTGCAGCCGCGGAAGATCTCCACGCTGTAGCGCTCGTGGACCGACTCCGCCAGCGGCACGATGGGGTTCTTCGGGTAGGGCCAGGTGTCGAGGTCCATGACCGTGTGCTTCTGCACGCTCCAGGGCACGCCCTCGCGGTTGGGCGTGTAGGAGGCGATGCGCCCGTCGGGGTGGTAGGCCACGTCGTAGAAGCGCGGCACGTACACGCCGCCGCCTTCGGCCAGCCGCAGCAGCAGGCCGTCGCGCCCGCCGGGCCGGCCCTCGCGCTTCCACTCGCGGACGACCTCGGTGATGGCCAGCGTGATCTCCTCGCCGTCGCCGAGGACGACCGCGTCGAGGAAGTCGGCGATGGGCTCGGGGTTGAACGCCGAGTGGCCGCCGGCCAGCACGACGGGGTGGTCGCCGGTGCGGTCGGCCGCATACAGCGGTATGCCGCCCAGGTCCAGCGCCGTGAGCATGTTGGTATAGCCCATCTCGCTGGCGAAGCTGATACCGAGGACGTCGAACGCCGCGACCGGCCGGTGGGCGTCGACCGTGAACTGGGGCACGCCGTGCTCGCGCATCAGCTGCTCCAGGTCCGATCCGACGGCGTAGCTGCGCTCGGCGAGCACGCCCTCGCGCTCGTTGAGGACCTCGTAAAGGATCTGCACGCCCTGGTTTGGCGCCCCCACCTCGTAGGCGTCGGGGTACATCAGCGCCCAGCGGACCTCGGCGTCGTCCCAGTCGCGCACGACGGAGTTGAGCTCGCCCCCGACGTACTGGACCGGTTTCTGCACACGTGGAAGCAAGGCTTCCAGCTGCGAAAACACGCTTTCGATGGGCATCGTGGTTCCCCTGCGTCGGCTCTCGCGGAATCTCCCTGTCGAGCCTCCCAGCTTAGCCACCGGATGCGGGCCCACCTTGCAGAGCGCAGCCCGGGCCGAGCACAGCGGGACCGGCGCGGGCCGGGCGGAGTCCAGCGCGGCCGGCCGCGGCTCAGTGGACGCCGCGTTCGCGGGCGTGCACGTTGAACACCAGGCCCAACGCCGCCATGTTGGCCACGGCCGCGGTGCCGCCGTAGGAGACGAACGGAAGCGGGATGCCCGTGATGGGCGCCACGCCGAGGGTCATGCCGATGTTGATCAGGCTCTGGAACCCAAGCCAGGTTGCCGCGCCGACGCACAGCAGCCGGGCGTAGGGGTCGCCGCTCCGGCCCGCGGTGCGCAGGATGCGCCACATCACGAAGGCGAGCAGCCCGATGATCACGGCGCCGCCGACGAAGCCCAGCTCCTCCCCGGCCACCGTGAAGATGAAGTCGGTGTGCTGCTCGGGCACGAACCGGCCGCGGGTGTGCTCGCCTTCGAGCAGGCCCGTGCCGTTGAGCCCGCCCGAGCCCACCGCGATCATCGACTGGTTGGCGTTGTAGCCGGTGCCGCGCGGATCGGCGCTGGGGTTGAAGAAGGTGGTGAAGCGCTCCAGCTGGTAGTCCTTGAGCAGGCCGAACCACCACACGCTGAACGCTGCGAGCAGGCCGCAGCCCACCAGGCCGGCCACCCACCGCACCGGGGCGCCCGACAGCAGCAGCATGCCCATGTAGGTGCCGGTGAGCACCATCGCGGTGCCGAGGTCGGGCTGGGCGAGGATCAGCCCCAGCGGCGCCGCCAGCACCGCCAGACTGAACAGCACGTCGCGGGAGGTGGGCGCGAACTCGCCGTCGCGGGGTTCGCCCAGCAGCACGGCCACCGCCAGGAGCAGGCCGAGTTTGGCGAGCTCGCCGGGCTGCATCTGCAGGCCGGCGACGACCAGCCAGGAGCGCGACCCGTTGATGGTCTCGCCCAGCGGTGTCAGGACCAGGGCCAGGCCCAGCACGGCGGCGAGGTAGACGAAGGGCGCGTAGGCGCGGGAGACCCGGAAGTCCACCGCCGCCACCACCAGCAGCGCGACCGCGCCGACGGCCAGGTGGCCGACCTGGCGCTCGACGTAGCCCACGGCGCCGTCGGGGTCGGACGGATCATAGGTGGCCGACCAGACCAGCAGCACGCCGATTCCCGACAGGGCGGCGACGGCGAGCAGCATCGGCCAGTCGAGCCGGCGCGGCGCGGCGGTGGCGACGAAGCGTCCGGCGCGTGCGGTCAGAGTCGGCGGGCTCGGTTGCGGGCTGGGAAGTGTGGTCATCGGCTACCGCCAGCGGTCGTCGTCAATGGTCGTCGAGCTGGTCGACGGAGCCGTCCGCGCGGACGCTGGGCAGCTCCGACGGCGGTGCGCCCGAGGGCAGGGCGGGCCCGCTCGGTCGGTCGCCGCCGCCCTGCTCGCCGCCGCCGGAGCCCGAGAAGCCGTAGATCCCCTCGTAGATCTTGCGCGCCACCGGCGCGGCGGCGGTGCCGCCGGTTCCGGCCTGCGGGATCAGCACCACCACCGCGAACTGCGGGTCGTCGGTGGGGGCGTAGGAGGCGAACCAGGCGGAGTCCTCGCGGTTCTGCATGGTGGCCGTGCCGGTCTTGCCGGCGATGGACACCTCGCCCTGAGGGAACCCGTCGAATGCGCCGGCGGCGGTTCCCTGCTTGGGCACCGCGGTCAGCGCACGCTGCAGGTACTTGAGGGTGCGGTCGTCCATCGGCAGCTCGCCGGCCTTGACCGGCTCGATCCTCTCGACCCGCTCGCCGTCGGCGGAGAGCAGCGCGCGTCCCACCCGGGGCTCGTAGACGGTGCCGCCGTTGGCGATGGCCGCGTAGGCGCGGGCCAGCTGGAGCGGCGTGAGGAGCATGTCGCCCTGGCCGATGGCGCGGTTGATGGCGTCGCCCGCGCGCCAGCGGTCGCCGTCGAGGCAGTGCTCGCGGGCGAGGCGCTCCAGGTAGGCCGCGTGGGAGGGATCCTCCTCGGCGACGTCGTCGTAGCCCTTCTTGGCCATCTTGCAGCTGTGCTCGCGGGTGTCCTCCCAGTACTCGCGCTTCCACCGGGCGTCGGGGACGCGCCCGCTGGACTCGTGGGGCAGGTCGATGCCCGTGGGCTCGCCGTACCCGAAACCGTGCGCCATCGCGGATACGGGGTCCCTGCCGCCCTGCTTGTCCCCGTTCCTCTTGTGGTCGTGGTACATCTCGTCGCCGAGCTTGTAGAAGACGGTGTTGCAGGAGACCACGATGGCCTTGTGCAGGCTGATGGCCCCGTGGCCGCCGCCTGCGAAGTTCTGCCAGGAGCGGCCGGCCAGGCCGACCGACCCCGGGCAGGAGTAGGAGCCGTTGAGCGACGCGCCGTTCTCCACCGCGGCCGCCAGGGTGGTGGGCTTGAACGTTGACCCCGGCGGGAACTGGCCCTGGAGCGCGCGCGAGACCAGCGGCTCGTCGGCGTCCTCGCTGAGCAGCTTGTCGTAGGTCTTCGCGTCGATCCCGCCGTTCCACACCTCGGGGTTGTAGGTGGGCCGGCTGGCCATGGCGACCACACCGCCGGTGCGCACGTCCAGGACCACCGCCGCGCCGGAGTCGGTCGGCTTGCCCTGCTGCTGCGCCTGCTCCACGGCGCTCTCCAGCGCGTCCTCGGTGATCTGCTGCACTCGGGTGTCGATGTTGGTGACCAGGTGCATGCCCGGCTCGGGCGGAGTGGCCTTGATGGTGCCGCGCACGTCGCCCTGGCTGGAGACCGCCAGGACGCGGCTGCCGGAGTCGCCGCGGAGCCGCTCGTCGTAGACGCCCTCCACGCCGCCGCGGCCGACCCGGTCCACGCCGCTGAACTCGGCACGCAGCTCCTCGCGGGCCTCGAACTCCTCCTGGGTGATGGGCTGGAGGTAGCCGAGCATCTGCGCGGCGAGCTCGTCGTGGGGGTACTCGCGCACCGCCATCTGCTGCGCGGAGATGCCGGGGAACTCACTCTTGCGCTCCATGATCTGCAGGGCGACGCGCGGGTCGACGTCCTCGGCCAGCGGGATGGGCTGGTAGGGCGAGCCCTGCCAGCACGGGCGCCCGGTCTCGGGCCCGCACAGGCGCACGCGCCCGCTCAGCTTCTCGTAGGGGCGGTCGACGAGCTCGGCGACCTTGCGCAGCACGGCCGCGCCGTCGTCGTCCTGGTTGAGCAGGGCGTGGAAGTCGGCGGTGACCGTCAGCTCGGTGCGGTTGGTCACCAGCGGACGGCCGCTGGAGTCGAGGATGCGGCCGCGGACCGCGGGCTCGATGAGCTTCTGGGTGTGGCTGGCCAGGGCGAGCTCATGGTAGTGCTCGGCCCGCGGCACCTGCATGTACCACATCCGTGCGGTCAGCCCGGCGAACAGCGCCAGCACGAGCAGCTGCACCGCGACCATGCTCGCCCGCCCTGCCGTACGCGGACGCACGGGCCCGGCCTGCGGCCGGGGGCTCCGATGGCGCCGCCCGCTGAGCAGCCTGCGCCTGCGGAGTGGTGTCATCTCCCCCATCCCTTCGCGATCCAGGGCGTGGGCAGGTCGGAGTAGACGTCGCCGGAGACCCGCCGCATCAACGGGGCCACGGGCCCCAGGACCAGCGGGCTGACCAGGAGCGTCAGAGCGGCCCCGCCGAGGACCGGCCACAGGGCCTCCGGCAGCGCGGCGCGCGGGTCGCCCAGGACGACACCGATGAGCAGGAACCCCGCGGGCACAGCGAGCGCGGCGGCCCCCGCGGCCAGATAAGGGCCCAGGCCCCAGCGCGCGTCGGAGTCGTGGACGCACGCCACGAGGTAGCCGGCCAGGCACAGCAGCAGCGCGGTCCGGCCGATCTCGTGGGCGGCCGGCGGCAGCACGTCCACCGCCAACCCGGCGGCGAAGCCGGTGACCGCCCCGGCCACCGGCGTGGACCACAGCGCGACCGCGACGACGGCCAGCAGCACGAGGTCGGGCGCCAGGCCCCAGGGCAGCGGCAGCCGGTTGACCACGACCGTCTGGACGAGCACGGCGGCCAGTACCAGCAGCGCCGAAACCGTCGCCTTCATCGTCCGTCCTCCCCGCCGGAACCGGACCCGCCGTCCGCGGCGTCGTCGCCGCCCTCGTCCCGCTTGTCCTTCTCGCCTTGTTCTTCCTGCTTGTCTTGCTTGTCCCCTTCGCCGCCCGACGCCTTGGACGGCGGGTCGGGCAGGAGGGAGTCGCGGGGGTCATCTTCGGGTCCGGCCACGATGACCCCCACGACGTCCAGTGAGCCGAAGTCGACGGCGGGCTCGGCTCTGCCCGTGCGGGTGAGCCTCCCCGGCGTCTTGTCGACCGAGGTGATGGTTCCTACGGGCACGCCCGGCACGAACGGGGTGCCGTTGAGCGAGCCCAGGGTGACGATGCGTTGTCCGGTCTTCAGCCGCGTGTCCGCGCTCATCAGCTCGAAGCGCAGCGGGTCGCCGTCGCCGGTCCCCTCGGAGCCGCCGTCGGCGACCCCGATCTCGTGGGAGCTCTCCAGCCGGGCGCCCACGGACGAGGCGTGGTCGGTCACCAGCACGACGGTTGAGGTGCCGGCTCCGGCCCGGACGATCCGGCCCACCAGGCCGTCGCCGTTGACGACGGTCATGTTCCGGCGGACGCCGTCGTCGCGCCCCACGTCGAGGGTGACGGTGTCGGAGAACCCGCGCGCGGTCACGCGGGTGACCGCCTGGGCGGGCACGATCTCGTACCCGCCCATTCCGGACAGGTGCAGCAGCTCGTCGAGCTGCTCGGCGCGCTCGGAGTCGTACTCGCGGGTCTGCAGCCGCGCGCGCAGCGCCTCGTTCTCCCGCTCCAGGCTCTCGGCGCGCTCGGCGGCGCCGAAGGCGGCAGTGGCCGTCCGGAAGGCGCCGCCGATCGGGGCGCCCGCGACCGAGACGCCCGCCGAGACCGGGCGGAAGGCGGCCTCGCCGACCGTACGCGCCGCGCTGGTGACGGGGTTGGCGCCCTCGCGGGAGTCCAGCACCACCAGCACGAGCGAGAGGGCGGCGAGGATCCCCACGACGAGCCGGGCCCGGGAACCGTCGTGGCGCATGTCAGCGCCGCCGCTCGGGGACGAGGACCTGGCTGAGCCGCTCGTAGTTCTCCACGCAGGTGCCCGAGCCCACGGCCACCGAGTCCAGCGCGTTCTCGGCCACGTGTATGGGCATGCCGGTCTCGTGGCGCAGCCGGCCGTCGAGTCCGGCCAGCAGCGCGCCGCCGCCCGTGACCGCGACGCCGCGGTCCATGACGTCGCCGGAGAGTTCGGGAGGGCATTTGTCCAGCGTGGTGCGCACCGCGTCGACGATGCTGGTCACCGGCTCCTCCACGGCCTGGCGAACGTCGCCTGCCGACATCACGACGGTCTTGGGCAGCCCGCTGATCAGGTCGCGTCCGCGCACCTCGGCGTGCAGCTCCTCGCCGCCGGTGGGAAACGCCGACCCGATGGCGACCTTGAGCTCCTCCGCGGTGCGCTCGCCGATCATCAGCGAGTACTCCTTCTTGACGTAGGTCATGATCGCCTGGTCGAGCTCGTCGCCGCCCACGCGGATCGACTGCGACGTCACGATGCCGCCCATGGAGATGACGGCGACCTCGGTGGTGCCTCCGCCGATGTCGACGACCATGTTCCCGGTGGGCTCGTGTACGGGCAGCCCGGCGCCGATCGCGGCGGCCATGGGCTCCTCGATGATGTAGACCCGCCGGGCGCCCGCCTGGTAGCCGGCCTCCTTGACCGCGCGGTGCTCCACGGCGGTGATCCCGCTGGGGACGGCGACGATGATGCGCGGCTTGGCGAAGTGGCGGCGGCGGTGGATCTTCTGGATGAAGTAGCGCAGCATGCGCTCGGTGATCTCGAAGTCCGCGATGACACCGTCCTTGAGGGGACGCACCGCCGTGATGTTGCTCGGCGTGCGCCCGATCATCTGCTTGGCGTCGATGCCGACGGCGACGATCTTCCCTGTGGAGGCGTTGAGTGCCACGACGGAGGGCTCGTTGAGCACGATCCCGCGGCCGCGGACGTAGACGAGTGTGTTGGCTGTCCCGAGGTCGACCGCCATATCGCGGCCCAAGAAGGCGAGGTTATTGTTCATGAAGCGTCCTCAGCGGCACCAAACGGGTGTGGGCCCCCACGGGGCGGTCAATACGGACTCGTTCCAGTACGGATATGGATCCAGTACCCGTATCGTAACTCTGCGCAGTCATCCGACTACGCAAACACTCCGAACGGATCAGGTGCTCGGACACCAAAAAAGCGCCGGGCACAGGCCCGGCGCTCGAGGACGCGTGGTCGCTCAGGCCCCCAGATCGGGGAAGAACAGCTTGATCTCGCGCTCAGCGGAGTAGGTCGAGTCCGACCCGTGCACGATGTTCTGCTGGACCTCCAGCGCGAAGTCGCCGCGGATGGTGCCCGGGCCCGCCGAGATGGGGTCGGTGGCGCCGGCCAGAGCACGGAAGGCCTCGACGGCGCGCTCGCCCTCGACGACCATGGCCACCAGCGGCCCGCCGGTGATGAACTCCACCAGCGAGTCGAAGAACGGCCGCTCGGCGTGCTCCTCGTAGTGGGTCTTGGCGGTGCCGGCGTCCAGCGTACGCAGGTCCATCGCGACGATCCGCAGGCCGCGGCGCTCGATGCGGGAGATAGTCTCGCCGATGATGCTGCGCCGCACGCCGTCGGGCTTGATCAGAACAAGGGTCCGCTCCACGGTGGTGACACTCCTCGGAAGTCGGTGCGGAAAGTCTCGGGGGATGCGGCGGGGTCGACACGTGGCTGCGTCCGACGCGCGGCGATGCGGCCGCCCCTGGCCGTGGCAACCTTATCGCGTCCGCGACGCCCGCGAAGCCGCTCCGCCAGGCCCCGGACCAGCGCGGACCGGCCGGATGCGGCCGCAGCGCGCACACGTGCGGCCCCCGGCGCGGACGCCCTCTAGCCCGCTGCGCCGGCCTCGCCCGGGCTCTCCTGCTGCGCGCGGCGCGCCTGCGCCGCGTCCTGGGCGTCGGTGCGCCGGCCCAGCATCACGGCCGTCACCCACAGCGCCAGGAAGAGGACGCCCAGCACCGCCAGGCCCGGCACGACGAAGCCCGTGGCCAGGAACGCCGCCTGCAGCGCCCAGCCCGCGTAGTGGGCCCAGGCGAACCGCTGCAGCATCGACAGCACGAGCGCGGCCAGGGACAGGCCGCCCCACACGGTGCCGGCCGTCGCCGGTGCGATGCCGACGATCTGGACGGCGACCGGAACGGCCAGCAGGATGACGACGAACTCCAGGGAGAGCACCATCGCGCACATCCGCCGCATGGTCAGTCCCCCTTGAGCAGGTGGCGGGCGTCGCCGGCCGTGACGACCGAGCCGGTGATCAGCACGCCGGCGCCGCTGGGTTCGCCGTCGGCCTCGGCGAGCGCGATCGCGGTGTCGATGGCGTCGTCGAGGCGCTCGGACAGGTGCACGCGCTCGGAGCCGAAGACCGGCTCGGCGATGTCGTGGAGCTGCTCGGGCGTGAGGCTGCGCGACGAGGAGTTGGTGGTGACCACGACTTCGGCGAGCAGCGGCTCCAGGGGCTCCAGGATGCCCTCGACGTCCTTGTCGGCCATGATCGACAGGACGCCGACGAGCCGGATGAACCCGAACTCCTCCTGCACGGCCTCGGACACGGCGGCCATCCCGGCCGGGTTGTGCGCGGCGTCGACCAGCACCGTGGGCGTGGTACGCAGGACCTCCAGGCGCCCGGGGGACTCGACGCCGGCCAGCGCCTCCGAGACCAGCTGGGGGTCGAGCCGCTCGTCGCCCTCGCCGGGTCCGGCGAACGCCTCGACCGCGGCCACCGCCACGGCGGCGTTGCCGGCCTGGTGTGCGCCGAACATCGGCAGGAACAGGCCCTCGTAGCCGCCGCGCAGCCCCTTCAGCGAGAGCTGCTGGCCGCCCACGGCGATGCCGCGGTGGGCGACGCCGAACTCCAGGCCTTCGCGGGCCACCTGCGCCCCGATCTCGGAGACGTGGCGCATCAGCACCTCGGCGGCGTCCAGCGGCTGCTGGGCGAGCACGGCGATGGAGTCGGGCTTGATGATGCCCGCCTTCTCCTCGGCGATGCCCTCGACGGTGTCGGGCAGGAACTCGGTGTGGTCGACGGCGATGGGCGTGACCACGGCGACGTCGGCGTCGGCCACGTTGGTGGCGTCCCAGGTGCCGCCCATGCCCACCTCGACCACGGCGACGTCCACCGGGGTGTCGGCGAAGAGCGCGTAGGCCATGCCGGTCAGCACCTCGAAGAACGACAGCGGAATCTCGTGGGAGGAGTCGACCAGCTCCACGTAGGGCCGGATGTCGTTGTAGGCCTCGACGAAGCGCTCCTCGGAGACCGGCTCGCCGTCGACGACGACGCGCTCGCGCATGGTGCGCAGGTGCGGGCTGGTGTAGCGGCCCACGCGCAGGTGGCGCTCGCGCAGCAGCGCGTCGATCATCCGGGCCGTGGAGGTCTTGCCGTTGGTGCCCGTGATGTGGATGACCCGGTAGTTGTGCTGGGGATCGCCCAGCAGGTCCATCAGCGCGCGGATCCGCTCGGTCGAGGGGTCGATGTCGGTCTCGACCCGGCGGGCGGTGATCTCGGCGGCGATCCGGGTGTACTGCTCGTGGATCCCGGCCTCACTCACGGCGCGGCCGGCGTTTCGACTGGTGTGCACACACGACCACCCTACTCACCCCCGAGGCGTGTCGGCGCCGGGCATGCGGCGGTCCGCCGTCCTCCGCGGAGGACGGCGGACCGCCGTGTCGCGCTAGTCCCGGGCCGGTCTAGCGGCCGGGGCGGTAGCGCGGCTGGCTCTGCGGGTTGAACTCGTCGTAGGTGACCTTCTCGGCCTTCCTCAGCCGGCGGTCGTCCAGCTTCAGCACGTCCAGGCCCCGCACGATGTCGGAGGAGTAGACGTGGCCGTTGTAGTAGTAGGTGGACCAGGTGTCGCTGCCGATCACACCGGTCTCCTCGTCCGGCGCCACGTCGAAGTAGCCGATCTCGCGCGGGTTCTCCGGGTCGTTGAGGTCGATGACCGAGACGCCGCCCTGGTACCAGGACTGGACGAAGTAGTCCTTGCCCGGCACCGGGATCAGCGACCCGTTGTGCGCGACGCAGACCTGCTCTCCCTGGTGGCGGTCGATCTTGAAGTAGCTCGCGAACTCCAGGCGCGGGTGCCGCTTACCGCCCTTGAGGGAGTAGATCGCGTCGGCGCCGCGCTCGGGCCCGATCTCCTCGGTGCAGGTGGGTGCGCCGCCGCCGCCGAGCTCGTCGGTGAACAGCACGGACCTGGCGTCGTTGGTGAACGTCGCGGAGTGCCAGAAGGCGAAGTTCTCGTCGCGGACGGTCTCGGTGACCTCCGGCTCCACCGGGTCGCTGATGTCGAGCATCACGCCGTCGCCCATGCACGCGGCGGCGGCGATGTCGCGCGCGGGGAAGACGGTGATGTCGTGGCAGCCCTGGGTGGGCAGCAGCAGGCCGTCCTGGTCCTCGTTCCCGCCCTCGGGGAAGATCACGGGCTCGTTGACCACCGAGGCCGAGGCGGGGTCGTCCTTGGGCACCTCGATCACCGAGATCTTGTCGTGCGGGGGCTTGCAGTTGGGATAGGAGTCGGAGGGCGCGTAGGAGGACACGTAGACGTAGTCGGTGTCGGCGTCGCCGGGCACCAGCGTGTTGGTGTGCGAACCGCAGTCGGTGCGCACCGCCCCCACGTACTTCGGCGCCGTCTTGTCGGAGAGGTCGAAGATCCGGACGCCCTCGAACGCGTCGGCGTCCTCGGGAGTGCTGGCCGGCGCACCGCACTCCTCGCTCTCGCGCGGATAGTCCACGGAGTAGTACAGCAGGTCGCCGCTCACGGAGACGTCACCCTGCCCGCCCTCGCAGAGCACGCGGCTGGCGACCTGCGGGGACGTCGGGTCGGAGATGTCGTAGACGATGAAGCCGTTGTAATTGCCGTCGATCGCGTAGTCGCCGGAGAAGGCCAGGTCCGAGCCGACGCTGTCGACCGGGGCCTGCAGCGGGACGTTGGCGAGGTGCTCGACGTTGTCGCTGGAGGTGTCGTCGGCCGCCGCGGCCGGTGCCAGGGCCGTGCCCAGCAGCAGCGCTGCGGCGGAGGCGGCCACGCCGGCGGTGAGGCGGCCGGCGCGGCGCCGGGTTCGGCGGGGGGCTGACGGGGGGACGGGGGATGCGGGTCGCATCGGCATGGATCACTCCCGGTGGTTACCTGCACGGGGCGGGTCCGTGCGGGCGGTGGCCCGCTGTCGGGGGACGGACCCGCCGGAACCGCGGGCAGAGGGCGGGTGTGTGGCGGCGGTGGGGCCACCGCCGCCACACGCCCGGGCGCTCCGCTGCCGCGGCAACGCGCAGCACGGCCCGCCGCTGGTGGCCGCGGACCGTGCTCGCGCCGTACTCGGGCGAATCAGGCAGAGCCGGGACGGTCAGCGACCGGGCCGGTACTTGGGCTGGCTCTGCGGGTTGAACTCGTCGTAGGTGACCTTCTCGGCCTTCCTCAGCCGGCGGTCGTCCAGCTTCAGCACGTCGAAGCCCTGCTGGATGTCGGAGGAGTAGACGTAGCCGTTGTAGTAGTAGGCCGACCAGGATCCGCCCAGCTGCAGCTCGTCCTGGTCGAGGGGGCCGCGGTCGAAGTAGCCGATCTCGCGCGGGTTCTTCGGATTGTTGAAGTCGATCACCGAGACGCCGCCCTGGTACCAGGACTGGACGAAGTAGTCCTTGCCCGGCACCGGGATCAGGGAGCCGTTGTGCGCGACGCAGTTCTCGGTGTCGGTCTGGTGGCGGTCGATCTTGAAGTAGCTCGCGAACTTCAGCCGCGGGTGCCCCTTGCCGCCCTTGAGGGAGTAGATCGCGTCGGCGCCGCGCTCGGGCCCGATCTCCTCGTTGCAGGTGGGGGCACCGCCGCCGCCGAGCTCGTCGGTGAAGATGACCGAGCGGGCCGTGTTGCTGAAGGTGGCCGAGTGCCAGAAGGCGAAGTTGTCGTCGCGGACGACGTCGGTGACGACCGGCTCCAGCGGGTCGCTGATGTCCATCATCACGCCGTCGCCCATGCAGGCCCCCGCGGCCATGTCCTTGCGGGGGAGCACGGTGATGTCGTGGCAGCCCTCGGTCGGGCGGAGCTCACCGCTGCCGCCGGGATTGCCCCCGTCGGGGAACAGCACCGGCTCGCTGACGACCGAGGCCGAGGCCGGGTCGTCCTTGGGCACCTCGATCACCGAGATCTTGTCGTGCGGCGTCTGGCAGTTGGGATAGGAGTCCGAGGGCGCGTAGGAGGACACGTAGACGTAGTCGGTGTCGGCGTCGCCGGGAACCAGCGTGTTGGTGTGCGAACCGCAGTCGGTGCGCACCGCGCCGACGTACTGGGGGGCGGCCATGTCGGAGAGGTCGAAGATCCGGACACCCTCGAACGCGTCGGCGTCCTCCGGTGTGCTGGCCGGAGCGCCGCACTCCTCGCTCTCGCGCGGATAGTCCACGGAGTAGTACAGCAGGTCGCCGCTCACGGAGACGTCGCCCTGCCCGCCCGGACACAGAACCTGGCTTACGACCTGCGGAGACTCCGGATCGGAGATGTCGTAGACCATGAAGCCGTTGTAGTTGCCGTCGATCGCGTAGTCGCCGGTGAAAGCGAGATCGGAATTGAAGGCGCCGTAGTCCGCGAACGGACCCTCTTTGGCGAGGTTGGCGATATGTTCGACGTTCTTACTGGTCGAGACGCCGTCCGCGGTGTCCGCGAACGCCGCCGGCGCCAGCGCCGCCGCGGCCAGAGCCGCCGTCGCGGCACCGGCGACGACCGCACCGGTCCGCCGCGCGCGAGCGCTCCATAGCAGGAAAGGCCGGGGGGATGTCGACATGTGCCCTCCTAATCCGAAGCATCCCGAATCTTAAGAAAGCTACCCATACCCCGACCGGGTTGTACAGACCACCTTCCTCACGAAACCCGAACTCAACATTCCGCGATCTTCGGCGGGGATACATTTCACATACCGCCAGCTTCATCCGCAAAAGTGGCATTGACGTGGCAAAACGGCGCCGATCGGCGACGGGAATCCTCCTCCCGCGGTGCCCGGAAGGGGCCGCGAACCAGGTCGACACTCTGGACAAGCCGTCTGCGCGGTGAGTAGACAAGCACTGGAGCGGCACCCCCGACGCCGCCGTCCCCCGTGGAAGGAGCCCCCGTGCGGAACAGGGTCCTGGCGGCCGCAGCCGCCGTCCTCCTCGCCGGCCTCACCGCCTGCACCGGCGGCGACCAGCCCGCCGACTCCGCCGACGGACCGCCCGTCCTCGCGCCGGGGGCACCCGGCGAGTCCGCCTCACCGGCCTCCCAGCAGCAGATCGACGCGGCCGCCGAGGGCCTCGAACACAACAAGGCCGACATCAGCTACGTCGCGCTGATGATCGGGCACCACGAGCAGGCGCTCGTCATGACGGACCTGGCCAAGGAGCGGATGAAGAACTCCGACCTCAAGAAGATCGCCGACCGCATCGAGACCTCGCAGGGCCCCGAGATCGAGGCGATGGAGGCGTGGCTGGAGGAGAACGTCTACGGCTCGGGCGCAAGCGACCCCGCACCGGGCGCCTGCGCACCCGAGCACGGCCACCACGGCGACGGCGGCGGCCACGACCCAGGGAAGGGCGGCTGCCCGGTCGAGGTGAACCACGCCGACATGGCCGGGATGGCCAGCCAGGAGGAGTTGGACGCGCTGGAGGCGGCCGAGGGCGCGGAGTTCGACACGATGTTCGTCGACCTGATGACCACCCACCACGAAGGCGCCATCACCATGGCCGAGGAGGCCGTGCTCGAAGGCAAGGACCCGGTCGTGCTGCGGATGGCCAACGACGTCATCGCCGAGCAGACGGCCGACATCAACCGCATGGACGAGGTCCTCGACGGCTGAGCCCGCGCCGCCGGAGCGCGGCACGCGTCCGGGCGCGCCCCGCTCGCAGCACGCGCACCCGCGCCGGGCCCGAGCGCCGGGCGGTGACCGTCGGCAGGACGCGGCGGCAGCGGTCGGAACGGCCTGAGGTACCGGTACCGCGCCGAAACGACGGCGGGCGGGCTCCCCGAGGGGAGTCCGCCCGCCGTCGTCTGCGAGCTGCGGGCGCCGAAGCGCTCAGGCGCTCTTCTCCTCGCGCTCGGGGCCCCGCTTGGTCCGCGGCACGATGGTCGGGTTCACGTGCTCCAGGACCGCCTCGCGGGTGATGATGACCTGGCCGACGTCCTCGCGGCTGGGCACCTCGTACATCACCGACAGCAGCACCTCCTCGATGATGGCGCGCAGCCCGCGTGCACCGGTGCCGCGGATGATGCCCTGCTCGGCGATGGCGTCCAGCGCGTCGTCGCTGAACTGCAGCTCGACGTTGTCCAGCTCGAACAGCCGCTGGTACTGCTTGACCAGCGCGTTGCGCGGCTCGGTGAGGATGCGGATCAGCGCCTGGCGGTCCAGGTTGTGCACGCTGGTGATGACCGGGAGGCGGCCGACGAACTCGGGGATCATGCCGAACTTGAGCAGGTCCTCGGGCATGACGTCGGTGAACTGGTCGGAGGCGTCCTCGCCGCTGGTGGCCGAGGGCCGCAGCACCGCGTTGAAGCCCATGCCCTGCTTGCCGACGCGGGACTCGATGAGCTTCTCCAGGCCGGCGAACGCTCCGCCGCAAATGAACAGCACGTTGGTGGTGTCGATCTGGATGAACTCCTGATGGGGGTGCTTGCGCCCGCCCTGCGGAGGCACGCTGGCGGTGGTCCCCTCCAGTATTTTCAGCAGCGCCTGCTGCACGCCCTCGCCGGAGACGTCGCGGGTGATCGAGGGGTTCTCGCTCTTGCGCGCGACCTTGTCGACCTCGTCGATGTAGATGATGCCGGTCTCGGCCTTCTTGACGTCGTAGTCGGCGGCCTGGATCAGTTTCAGCAGGATGTTCTCGACGTCCTCGCCGACGTAGCCGGCCTCGGTGAGCGCGGTGGCGTCGGCGATGGCGAAGGGGACGTTGAGGATCTTGGCCAGGGTCTGGGCGAGCAGGGTCTTACCCGAACCGGTGGGGCCGAGCAGCAGGATGTTGGACTTCGCGATCTCCACGTCCTCGTCGCGCGGGCGGTCGCCCTCGGACTGGACGCGCTTGTAGTGGTTGTAGACGGCGACCGACAGCGCCTTCTTCGCCTGCTCCTGGCCGATCACGTACGAGTCGAGGAACTCGTAGATCTCGCGCGGCTTGGGCAGGCTGTCCCACTTGAGCTCGGTGGAGTCGGCGAGCTCCTCCTCGATTATCTCGTTGCACAGATCGATGCACTCGTCGCAGATGTAGACGCCGGGGCCGGCAATGAGCTTCTTCACCTGCTTCTGGCTCTTGCCGCAGAACGAGCACTTCAGCAGGTCTCCACCGTCGCCGATGCGTGCCACCCAGCCACTCCTTAAAACGTAGGCCACCCCGTCATCGGCCACCCGGCGGTGCCGCGAAAGCGGATGACGTGCCCTGTCTTCGAGCAAGCTACCGCTTCTGCAGGATATGCCCTTCGCGCGAACGATGGGCGGGGCGATCTGTGCGTCGTTCCTCCGAGACTAAGCGAAGCCGCGGACCGGCATCACCACACAGCGGTCGCACGGCGTGTGGTGGCCGGCCCGCCTCGGACGCTCGCCGCCCCGGCGCGCCCCTACTTCAGGGACGTCTTGCGGTAGGGCAGGACGTAGTCGACCAGCCCGTACTCCTTGGCGCCTTCGGCGGTGAGGATCTTGTCCCGCTCGATGTCGCGGGAAACCTGCTCCTGGGTCTGGCCCGTGTGCCGGGCCAGCGTCTGCTCCATCTGCTCACGGATCCGCATGATCTCGTTCGCCTGGATCTCGATGTCGCTGGCCTGGCCGTGGGTGCCCTCGGTCGCGGGCTGGTGGATCAGCACGCGGGCGTTGGGCAGGCAGCCGCGCTTGCCCTTGGTCCCGCCGGCGAGCAGCACCGCGGCCGCGGAGGCGGCCTGGCCGATGCACACCGTCTGGATGTCGGGGCGCACGAACTGCATCGTGTCGTAGATGGCCATCAGCGCGGTGAAGGAGCCGCCCGGGGAGTTGATGTACATCTGGATGTCCCGGTCAGCGTCGATCTGCTCAAGCGTGATGAGCTGCGCCATGATGTCGTTGGCGGAGGTGTCGTCGATCTGCACCCCGACGAAGATGATCCGCTCTTCAAAGAGCTTGTTGTAGGGGTTCATCTCCTTGACGCCGTACGACGTGCGTTCGACGTAGGAGGGCAGGATGTAGCGGCTCTGCGGGCTCATCGGCGCCATGCCGCCGCCATAGGGGCTGGGGTTGTACTCGGTCATGTTCTGGCCTTCCACAGTGCACCTGTCCACACGGATGGGTTCGCCGGTCACCCGGCCTGCGACTGCTCCCCGGTCACGTCGAGGGTTCCCTCGAGCACCTCGTCGATGAAGCCGTAGTCCTTGGACTCCTGGGCGGTGAACCAGCGGTCGCGGTCGGCGTCCTTCTCGATCTGCTCCTGGGCCTGGCCGGTGTGCAGCGAGACGCGCTCGAAGAACATCCGCTTCACGTACAGCAGCTGGTCGGCCAGGATGCGGATGTCGGAGGCGGTGCCTCCGATCCCGCCGGAGGGCTGGTGCATCATGACGCGGGTGTGCGGCAGCGCGTAGCGCTTGCCGGGCGCGCCGGCGCACAGCAGGAGCTGGCCCATGGACGCCGCCATTCCCATCCCCACCGTGCGGACGTGGTTGGGGATGTACTGCATGACGTCGTAGATGGCCATGCCGGCGGTAACCGAACCGCCGGGCGAGTTGATGTAAAGCGTGATGTCGCGCTGGCGGTCCTCGGCCGACAGCAGCAGCAGCTCGCCCACGATGCGGTTGGCGATCTCGTCGTCGACCTGCTGGCCGAGGAAGACGATGCGCTGGCGCAGCAGGCGCTGGGACGTATGCTCGTACATCGAGGGAAAAGGCGACTCGGGCGTACGGGCGTCGATTCCCTGGGACTCATTGAAGGTCGGCGGCACTCTCGTCACCTGCTCCGGACTCGAAACGGTTGCGACGCCTGCGACACTAACGCCCGCAGCGGTTCGGCTCGCACGATTGGCGGGCCTGTTCGCTTTGAGCGCAGGTGGCCGCGGCGCCTGCCTGGACTTTCCGCAATGAGCGAACGAGCCCCGCGCCGACCCGGGCGGGCGGTGCGGGGCTCGAATGCTCGTGATGCGACAACGCGCGGTACCTCTCCCCGGGCGGGGCACAGGCAGCGGACTACCTCTGCTCGGCCTCGGCGCTGTCGCGGACCTCGGGGCTGTCGGACCCGGTGTCCAGCTCCTCGGCTCCCTCGGCGACCGCGGCCTCGGCGTCGGCGGCCGACTCGGCCTCGCCGGCACCGGCCTCGTCCTCGGTCTCCCGCTCGACCACGTTGCCGGACTCGTCGGTGATGGTGGCCTTCTCCATCACCAGGTCCAGCGCCTTGGCCCGGACGACCTCGGTGTAGGCCACCTGGATCTGGTTGGACTCGACGAGGTGGTTGGCGAGCTGGTCGGGCGAGACGCCCATGCGCTGGGCCTGCTCCACGACGTACTGGGTGAGCTCGCTGTTGTCAGCCGAGAGCTCCTCCTCGATCGCGATCTGGTCCAGGATGAACCCGGCCTTGACCGCGGAGGTGGCGCCCGTCTTGAGCTCCTCCTCGAACTCCTCCTCCGACTGGCCCTGGGACTCCAGATAGGACTCCTTGCTCAGGCCGCTCTGGGAGAGCTGCTGCTCCAGGCTCTGGTTGCGGCGGTCGACCTCCTCGCCGACCACGGAGTCGGGCAGCGGGATCTCGACCGACTCGACCAGCTTCTCCAGGGCGCGGTCGCGGCCCTGGTTGAGCTGCTGGAGGCGGCGGACCTGCGCCATCCGCGAGCGGATGTCGGCGCGCAGCTCCTCCATGGTGTCGAACTCGCTGGCCATCTGCGCGAACTCGTCGTCGAGCTCCGGCAGCTCCTTGACCTTGACGCTGTGCACCGTGACGGTGACGTCGGCGTCCTGGCCCTCGTACTCGCCGCCGACGAGCTTGGTGGAGAAGGTGGCCGACTCCTCCTCGGACATGCCCTCGAGGGCGTCGTCGAGGCCTTCGAGGATGGTGTTGGTGCCGACCTCGTAGGAGAGGCCGCTGGTCTGCACGTCCTCGAGCGGCTCGCCGTCGACGGAGGCGGAGAGGTCGATGGAGACGTGGTCGCCCTGCTGGACCGGCCGCCCGGCGCCGACGAGGGTGGAGAAGCGCTCGCGCAGGTTGCCCACCTGCTCCTCGACCTGCTCCTCGGTCGCCTCGGCGTCGTCGACGGTGACCTGCATGCCCTCGTAGTCGGGCACCTCGAACTTGGGTCGGACGTCGACCTCGGCCGTGAAGGCGAGCTCGTCGTTGTCCTCCAGTTTGGTGACCTCCACGTCGGGCTGGCCGAGAGCGAAGATCTCCTCCTTCTGGATGGCCTCGTTGTACAGCTCCGGGACGGCGTGGTTCACCGCTTCGCTGATCACCGCTCCGCGCCCGACGTGCCGGTCGATCAGCCGAGCGGGCGCCTTGCCGGGGCGGAAGCCCTTGATGCGCACCTGCTTGGCGAGCGACTTGTAGGTCACGTCGAAGGCATGCTCAAGTTCCTCGAAGGGAACCTCGATGGTCAGCTTGACCCGGGTCGGGCTGAGCTCCTCGACATCGGTCTTCACGGGGCGGTACTCCTAGATTGCGGGCAGTTTTCCGGGACGACCCGGCACGCAGGGCACACTCCCGGCCACCGGACTGACGTACCGGCAGGCCGGCGCAGGCTGTGTGTCACCGAGCTGCGGGGCCCGAGACTGGCTTTGGCGTTTTCCTGCTGATCGTGCCAAGTCTAGGGCAGTCAGAGCGGCCCTCACGGCGCACGCGGCACGCGCCCGGCGCCACGAGTCTTCTTGTCGGGGAGGCGGGATTCGAACCCGCGGCCTCATGCTCCCAAAGCATGCGCGCTAACCAAGCTGCGCTACTCCCCGTGAACCTCGCGCCGGTGCCCGCGAAAATTTGGCACAACCCGCGCTGCGAAGACTGTAGTCTGGTCTCCGTCGGCCCCACGAGTCTAGAGGAAACTCCGGGGCACTGACGCCACGCGGGCGTAGTTCAATGGTAGAACTCCAGCCTTCCAAGCTGGCCATGCGGGTTCGATTCCCGTCGCCCGCTCCACAGAGCAAAGGGCCAGGTCAGCCGGGAGAACCGGCGGGCCTGGCCCTTGGTCGTCGAGGGTGCTGATCGGCGCGAGCGCCGCCCGGTTCCGGCACGGCCGGGCGCCGCGAGGCGGCGGTCGGCGGGGCCCCGTTGTCAGGGCACCGGGTTCTGCTCGGGCGTGGGGTGTCGGGCGGGCGCTGCCTTCGTCCCCCTGCGGCCGAACCACGCCAGGAGCGCGCCGGCGATCAGCAGCGGGTCGGCGACCAGCCATCCCATCGACACCGCGATGAAGCCGCCGATGCCGGACAGCGGCGGCGGTGCCGACCGGGGGTGCGCGGGCAGGCGCCGGGAGCGGCGCGGGCGGTCAGGGCTCCGTTCCGGGGCCGCCTCCGGGGCCGCTCTTGGGTTCGGGCTGCGGGGGCGGACGGGCGGTGACCGCCCCTGGCCTGCCGCTGCCGAACCAGGCGAGAAGTGCGCCGACGATCAGCAGCGGTCCGGCGACAATCCATGCCGTCGACACCGCGAGGAAGCCGCCGACACCGGAGACCAGAAGCAGCAGGGCGGCGGTCTTGGACGCTCCTCTGACCAGCGCGCCACCGATGACCGCCGCGACGCCGATGAACCCGGCAGTGAAGGCGAGCCCGACGAAGTTTCCCGGGCCCCCGTTCTCGAAGGTCGAGCCGAGGCCGCCGACGAGCAGCGCGCCGAACCCGCCGATGAGGCCGATCACGACTCCGATGCCGCCGAGGATCATCGCGGTGATCAGCATGCGGGGAGCGTGCACCTTGTCCTCCATGATCTCCCCGCGCCTGCACGCCCGCATCAGCGACTCCTCCGCGCTGCGCTACCGGCTTATGCCACTCCCTTTCAACCCTCCTCGGGCTGGAGTCGCGCGGCTACCATCGCAGCGAACCGGTATCCCCAAGGGAGGACAATCGCCCGAGGGAGTCGGGAGGCGCGGCAGCGGGCTCACTCCCCCGTTCGGCCGTTGAGGCGGTCGTGGCGCTGGCGGGCTGCCTGCGGGGTGCTGAGGCCGAGCCCGAAGGCGATCTCCTGCCAGGTCATGTCGCGGCCGCGGGCCATGGTGAGCAGGCCCGACTCCAGGGCGTCGAGGTCGGCGCGCATGCGCGGGGCCAGGGTGAGCGCCGCGTTGATGTCGGTGTGGTCCGGTTCCTCCTCGCCCGGTTCGCGCTCGGCGCCGCCGGCCGCGAGGTCGTGGACCCGGCGGACGGCGTCGAGCGGCTCCATGACCATGGAGTCCTCCTCCCAGCGGCGGCGGGCCTCGCCGGCCGCGTGGCGCCGGGTGATGTGGAACAGGGCGGTGTACTCGCGCTCGCGGCGGGCCGCGTCGGCGGAGGGCGGGGTGAAGGCGGTGGCGGGGTCGCGGCTGCTGCCGGTCATGGGTCCCTCCGGATCGGTTCGCCGGCGTCATGGACGCGTCCGGCACGTCGGACGCGATGTTGAACATTATGTTTTCAACGTATCGTGTTGAACACTTTGTTTGCAACGGAATACCGGACCGCGCGGATATGTTGTCTGTGCGGGCGGAGCCGGATGGGTAGCCGACCGAGGTAGCTGTGCCGGCCGTGAAGGTGAGTGATGACGAACCCTGATCCGCTGCAGGTGCCCTCTCTGACGCTGCGCTGGTTCTCCCGGCCCGACTCCCCTGCCGCTCCCGTCGTGGTCACCGGCGCCTTCGACGTGCTGCACGTGGGGCACGTCCGGTTCCTCTCCGACGTCCGGCGGCGCCGGCCCGACCTTCCGCTGGTTGTAGGGGTGGAGGACGACGCGCGTGTACGCGGGTGGAAGGGCCCCAGCCGGCCGGTGAACCCCGATGACGAGCGCGCCGAGGTGCTGTCCGCGCTGAGCTGCGTGGACGGGGTCTTCGTGATCTCCGGCCCCGGCGACGTGACGAGCTGGGACGCCTATGCCGACCTCCTGCGCCCCCTGGGCATCGCGGCGCTGGCCTTCACCGACGGCGACCCGCACACCGAGGCCAAGCGGCGCGGCGCGGACGCGCTCGGCGCCGAGGCGTGGGAGATGCCCATGACCCGGGGCCGCTCGACCAGCGCCGCGCTGAGCCGCCTGTCCGGGTCCCCGTAGCTTCCGCCGGAGCCCGGAGTCTGTCGAGGCTCCGAACCCCTGGGGGCCCGGAGCCTCGCAGCGGTCGCCG
Source organism: Streptomonospora halophila (assembly GCF_039542725.1). Lineage (NCBI taxonomy): Bacteria > Bacillati > Actinomycetota > Actinomycetes > Streptosporangiales > Nocardiopsidaceae > Streptomonospora > Streptomonospora halophila. The sequence goes on from NZ_BAABIK010000017.1 coordinate 128,330, forward strand.
ACCCGCCCGGCCGCGGCCGCCTCCCCTTCGGCCTCCCGCACGGCTTCCCTCCCGGCCCGCCCCACTGCACCGCGCGGGCGAGCCGGTAGCCTCCCCACGCCCCCGCATCCGCGCGGAGCAGCGGGGAAGCAGGTATGTGTCGGCGGTGTTGACACATCCGTACGAACACCTGTCCGCGACCTCCTGCGACCTGTGGCAACGGGCGCCGGGATCGCGGCTGAGACGGATTGGAACGGGGTAGCGCCATGATGACGGGCGGGATGGGCGGCGGCCCCCCGATTTACCGGTCGCTGGTCAACGACGGCAGCGCGAAGCGCACCAGCCTGCCGCCGGGCACCGTCCGGCGCATCGCGGACTACGCCCGGCCGCACTGGCGCGCGATCGTGCTCTTCCTGCTGGCGACCTCCGTCAGCTCCGGCATCGTCGTCGCCAACCCGCTGCTCCTCAAGGCCATCATCGATCGGGGCGTATCGCAGCAGGACACCTCGCTGGTGGCGATGCTGGCCGTCGGGGTCGCGCTGCTCGCGGTGTTCGAGGCCGCGCTCGGCCTGACCAGCCGCTGGCTGTCCTCGCGCATCGGCGAGGGCGTCATCTACCTGCTGCGCACGCAGGTCTTCCGGCACGTCCAGCGCATGCCGCTGGCCTTCTTCACCCGCACCCAGACCGGCTCGCTCATCAGCCGCCTCAACACCGACGTCGTCGGCGCCCAGCGCGCGATCACCTCGGTGCTGCAGTCGGTGGTCTCCAACCTCATCAGCGCGGTCGCCGTGATCACGACGATGGCGCTGCTGTCGTGGCAGATCACCCTGATCGCGCTGCTGCTGGTCCCGCTGTTCCTCCTGCCGGCGAAGCTGATCGGCCGCAAGGTCGCCGAGATCTCCCGCGACGGGATGGACCTCAACGCCGGCATGAGCTCGCTGATGACCGAGCGGTTCAACGTCGGCGGTGCGATGCTGGTCAAGCTCTACGGCCGCCCCGAGGAGGAGGCCGACTCGTTCGCCGAGCGCGCCGCGCGCGTACGCGACGTCGGCGTCGCCCAGGCGGTCTACGGCGGGCTGCTGTTCACCATGATCGGGCTGATCACCTCGCTGGCCACCGCGGTGGTCTACGGCGTCGGCGGCAACCTGGTCATCGGCGGCGCCTTCGAGCTGGGCACGCTCGTCGCCATGACGACCCTGCTCACGCGCCTCTACGCGCCCATCACGGCACTGTCGAACGTGCACGTGGAGGTCATGACGGCGCTGGTCAGCTTCGACCGCGTGTTCGAGGTGCTCGACCTGAAGCCGATGATCGCGCAGAGCGCCGACGCCCGCGACCTGCCCGACGGCCCGCTGTCGGTGGAGTTCGACGGCGTCTCCTTCCGCTACCCCACCGCCGACGAGTCGTCGCTGGAGTCGCTGGAGCTGACCCCGCAGGCCGAGACCACGGCCGACACCCAGGTCCTCAGCGACGTGTCCTTCACCGCCGAGGCCGGCCGGCTCGTCGCTCTGGTGGGCCCCTCGGGTGCCGGCAAGACGACGCTGACCCACCTGGTGTCGCGGCTGTACGACCCGTTGGAGGGCTCGGTGCGCATCGGCGGCGTCGACCTGCGCGAGGCGACCGACCGCTCGCTGCGCGACGCCACGGGCGTGGTGACCCAGGACCCGCAGCTCTTCCACGACACCGTGGGAGCCAACCTGCGCTACGCACGCCCCGACGCCACCGACGAGGAGCTGGTCGAGGCCATGCGCGCCGCGCAGCTGGAGAGCCTGCTGGCCAACCTGCCCGACGGCCTGGACACGATGGTCGGCGACCGGGGCTACCGCCTCTCCGGCGGCGAGAAGCAGCGGCTGGCGATCGCGCGCCTGCTGCTCAAGGCGCCCTCGGTGGTGGTGCTGGACGAGGCGACCGCGCACCTGGACTCGGAGTCCGAGGCGGCGGTGCAGGAGGCGCTGCGCACCGCGCTCGCCGGGCGCACCTCACTGGTGATCGCGCACCGCCTGGCGACCGTGCGGGAGGCCGACCAGATCCTGGTGCTGGAGGACGGCCGGATTCTGGAGCGGGGCACCCACGAGGAGCTGCTGCGCGAGGGCGGCCTGTACACGGCGCTGTACCGCACCCAGTTCGCCTCGCAGGAGAAGGAGGAGCGGGGCACCGCCGCCACGCGCGCCTGAGCGCTCAGGCGGCCGCGCATCGGCCCCGCGCCTTCGCCGGGCGGGCAGGGACCGGAGCCTGCGCCGCGGCTCGCGCTCTCGCGCAATCCAGACACCCTTTCAGCTCTGCGCGCCGCGCGCAGCCGCCGGTGCGGCCGCGCCGCAGCGGCGGAGCCGCCCCCATGCGGATGGGACGCCTACGGACAACGAGATACACGTCACGCATTAATTCACTTTGCGCATTTTTTCATCAAGTGCAATCATTGAACGGGAGATGCGGAGAGCGCCTCCGGACTCGGCCGAGGAGGTGGACCATGGGCCTGCGCGAGCGCAAGAAGGCGACCACGCGGCGCGCCCTCCAGCGGGCGGCGGTCCGGTTGGCCGTCGAGCGCGGCTCGGAGCACGTGACCGTCGACGACATCGCGGCCGCCGCCGACGTCTCCAAGCGCACGTTCTTCAACTACTTCTCCTCCAAGGAGGAGGCGATCGTCGGCGACGGGCCGCCGCGCCCGGACGACGAGGCCCGTGCGGTCTTCGTCGCCCACGGCCCCACCGGCGACCTGCTGGACGACCTGAAGATCTTCCTGTTCTCCCCGCTGGCCGACTCCGACGCGGAGGACCTGGGCCAGCGGCTGGCCGACGTCCACGAGCGCAAGCGGCTCGCGCAGCGGGAGCCGCACCTGGTGCCGCGGGTCATGGCCGCCTTCGCCGACATGGAGCGGTACGTGGGCGAAAGCGTCGCCGAGCGCCTCGGCGAGGACCCCGACGACATCCGCCCGCAGATCGTCGCGTCGCTGGGTATCACCGCCATGCGGTTCTCCATGCGCCGGCTGCAGACCCATGCGGGCGCCGACGGCTCCGCGGACGCCCGGGACGACGTGTCCGAGCTCCGCGCACTGTTCGACCAGGCCTTCGACGCGCTCCGCCGCACCTTCCGCCCGGCTGCCTAGAACACGCACCGGTCCACACGCAGCGGACGGCCTCCCCGCACGGCGGGGCGCTTGGTCCGCACCACATCCGACCAGGGAAGCGAGAATCCGCCGATGACATCGACTCGGGGGCAGCAGCCGCCCGGGCCCGCGCCGGAGCAGGACTCCGCGGGGCCGCTACCGCGGCGCACGGTGATGTGGGTTTTCTTCGGGGTCATGCTGACGATGCTGCTCGGCGCCCTGGACCAGACCATCGTCTCCACGGCCCTGCCGACCATCGTGGGCGAGCTGAACGGACTGGAGCACCTCTCCTGGGTGGTCACCGCCTACATGCTGGCCGCCACCGTCGGCATGCCGATCTACGGGAAGGCCGGCGACCTCTTCGGCCGCAAGGTCGTGTTCCAGTTCGCCATCATCGTGTTCCTTTTGGGGTCGGTGCTGTGCGGCATGGCCCAGGACATGAACCAGCTCATCCTCTTCCGCGCCCTGCAGGGCATCGGCGGCGGCGGGCTGATGATCAGCGCGCAGGCCATCATCGCCGACATCGTCTCCGCCCGCGACCGCGGTCGCTACATGGGCTTCATCGGCGGCGTCTTCGGCCTCGCGTCGGTCGCCGGCCCGCTGCTGGGCGGGGTGTTCACCGACCACCTCTCCTGGCGCTGGATCTTCTACATCAACCTGCCGCTGGGCGCCGCCGCGCTGCTGGTCACCAGCATCGTGCTGAAGCTGCCCCGGCCGTCGGGCCCGCGCCCCCGGCTGGACTACGCGGGCACGCTCCTGCTGGCCGCGGCCAGCGTGTGCCTGGTACTGGTCAGCAGCTGGGGCGGCACCGAGTACGACTGGTCCAGCCCGGTGATCATCGGCCTGGGCGCCGGCGCCGCGGCCGCCGCAGCGCTGTTCGTGCTCGCCGAGCGCTACGCGGCCGAGCCCATCATCCCGCTGCGCCTGTTCGCCGACCGCGAGTTCGTGCTGACCTCGCTGGTGGGCATCACCGTGGGCATCGCGATGTTCTCCACGGTGTCCTACCTGCCGACCTTCCTGCAGATGGTCAACGGCGCCAGCGCCACGGAGTCGGGGCTGCGGATGATCCCGATGGTCGCGGGCATGCTGACCGCCACCATCACCACCGGCCAGATCATCAGCCGGACCGGGCGCTACAAGGTCTGGCCGATCGCCGGCACCGCGGTGATCACCGCCGGCCTGGTGCTGCTCTCGCGGATGGACGCCGACACCTCCTACCTGTACAACGCGTCGGCCATGCTGGTGCTCGGCCTGGGTGTGGGCATGGTGATGCAGAACCTGGTGCTGATCGTGCAGAACTCGGCGCCGCAGCGCTACCTCGGCACGGCCACCTCGGCCACCAACTACTTCCGCCAGATCGGCGCCTCGCTCGGCATCGCGGTGTTCGGCTCGATCTTCGTCAGCCGGCTCAACGACGAGGTGGCCGCCATGCCCGGTGCGGCCTCGTCCCAGTTGCAGGCCCGGGGCGGCGAGGCCGGGCTGAGCTCGCTGACCCCGGACATGCTGGCGCGGATGCCCGAGCAGGCCCAGCAGCTGATCGTGCACGCCTTCGCCGACGCCCTGCCGCCGATCTTCATCTACGGCGTGCCGGTCGTGCTGCTCGGATTCGTGCTGGCGTTCTTCATCCGCGAGAAGGCGCTGGCCACCACAGTGGGCACGAGCGGCGGCGACGCGGAGGGCGGCGCCGGCGGCGACCCGAAGCCCGCCGCGGCCCCGGTCGGCGACTAGCCACAAGCGGGAGCCGCGGGGCAGGGGCCCGCTGCGGGCGGCCTACGGGGGGCGGCCGCAGCGGTCCCAAGCGGGTGCGGGGCGGACGCCGGGCACGCGGCCGCCCCGCACCCCTCTCGCAGAAGTAGACCCGCCCCGGCCGGGGCGGCTCGGCGCGAACCTACTCCTTCGCCCGCTTCGCCGGCTTCTCGGTGCGGCCCCCGCCGCCGGCCTTCCTCCGCTTGCGGCTCTTCCCGGCCTGCTTGCCGTCCTCGCCGTCGTTGCCGTCCTTGCCGTCCGGCCTGCCGGGCGGCCGCGTCCCGGACGGGCCCTCCCCGCCCTTCGCGGCCTTTCTCGCCTTCTTGTCCTTCTTGGACTTCTTCTTGTCGTTCTTGGACTTCCTGCCGCTCTTCCCTTCGGGCGGCTCCCCCGCCCCATCCGTCCGGGCGGCCGCACTGCGACTCTTCTGCGCCTTACCCTTCTTCGCCTTCTCGGCCTTCTTGTCCTTTTTCGCCTTTTTGGACTTCTTGTCCTTCTTCGGCTTCTTGGCGTCCTTGGACGTGACGCGCTCCGCCAGGGACTCCGGCAGCGGCGCAGTGCCGGGTCCGCCCGCGCGGATCCAGTCGTCGAGGTCGTCGATCAGCCGGTCCTCGGTGAACCCGCCGAGCCAGACCGGTCGCCCGCCCCCCTCGCGCCCCTCCGCCGAGGGCTGCACGACCACGACGTTGGCCTGGAAGCACGGCCCAAGACAGGTGCTCGTGCGCACGGGGACGTCGCGCCCGGCGCCGTCGCGCAGGCCGCTCAGCCGCTTCAGCTGGCCCTCGTGGTCGACGCCGGGCCGCTTCTCGGCCGTGCCGCAGCAGCAGCCGCGGCACACGATCAGTCGGCAGGGTCGGCCTGTCGGGGTCACCGGTGTCTGCTCCTCGCTGGCCGGCGGTGGTGGCCGTCCGCGCTCCCGGGGGTTCGCGGCACACGGCCCTCGACACCACGGTATCCAGACATTTCAGACAGCCGACACGCCGCCGCCGCCGGAGAACGCCGCTACCCTGGACCGGTGACCTCCCCGACCTCTCCCGTCCTCGCAGCCGACGGTGTCGACGTCGCCCGATCCGGCAAGAAGCTCCTCGACCACGTGAGCGTGGTCGTCCGCCCCGGAGAGCACTGGGCCCTGCTCGGGCCCAACGGCGCCGGCAAGAGCACGCTGCTCAGCCTGCTCAGCGCCGAGCAGCACCCCACGCGCGGCACCGTCGAGGTGCTCGGCCGGCGGCTCGGCCGCACCGACGTCCGCGAGCTGCGGCGCCACATCGGCCACGTCAACCCGCGCCACGATCTGCGCTCCGCGCTGAGCGGCCGCGACATCGTGCTGACCGGCGCCACCGGCAGCATCGAGCCGCCGCCGCGCTGGCGCCCCTCCCCAGAGCAGGCGGCCCGCGCCGACGCCCTCATGGAGACGATGGGCGTGGGCGCGCTGCGCGACGACACCTGGCCGACGCTCTCCCAAGGCGAGCGCGGCCGGCTGCTGATCGCCCGCGCGCTTATGCCGGCACCCGGCTGCTCCTGCTCGACGAATCGGCCTCCGGGCTCGACGTCGCCGCCCGCGAGCAGCTGATCACCGGCATCGACGAACTGCGCCGCGAGCACCCTGAGCTGGCCACCGTGCTGGTGACCCACCACCTGGAGGAGCTGCCCGCCTCGACCACGCACGCCCTGCTGCTGCGCGCCGGCCAGGTCGTCGCGTCGGGAGAGGCCGAGGAGACGCTGGCCACCAAGCCGGTCACCGCCTGCTTCGACCACCCCATCGCCATCGAGCGCCGCGGCGGCCGCTGGAGCGCGCGGACCGACGACGCCTCGGCCTGAGCACCGTCCGGCCCGGACCTCGGTGCCGAATCGCACACGACGCGGCGGCCGCGGACCGCGGGTTCGTGGTCCGCGACCGCCGCGGTGCGCCGCGTAGCGGTGCGGGCGCCTAGCGCTGCCCCTGCTCGCCGGAGCCGCCCTGGTCCCGGTTCTGCTGCTGGTCGTCGGACAGGTACTCCGTCGCCTTGTCCCCGGCCTTGTCGATCTTGTCGTCGTACTTGCCGCCGGTCTTCTGCTTGGCGAAGTCCTTCACCTTGCCGACGCCCTGCTCGACCTTCCCGCTGTGCTCGCCGACCTTGCGCTTGAGCCTGTCGAACGCGCTGCCTTCGGACATGTCGCCCACCCCCTGTCGGACACGTCGGGGCTTGTCCGGTCGCCCTCCGCGATACCCGGCCAGCAGCGCGTTATTCCTCCTGTGGGTAATCCGCAGACGGCGGCTCGGGCGGGGCCGTCCGGCCGACCGCCGCCGGTGTCACACGCCCAGGATCAGCCGCGCGACCGTGAAGTAGATCAGCAGCCCGGTCGCGTCGACGAGGGTCGAGACCAGGGGCGCCGAGACCACAGCGGGGTCCACTCCCACGCGGCGGGCGAGCAGCGGCATCGTGCTGCCGATGATCGCCGCCCAGGTGCAGATGGCGATCACCGAGGCGGCGACGACCACCGCGATGTGCGCACCCACCAGCGCCGTGCCGATGAGCATCGCGATCGCGGCGAGCATCAGTCCCAGCAGCAGGCCCACCCGCGACTCCTTCCAAGCCACCTTGGGCAGGTCGCGCAGCCGCACCTCGCCCACCGCCAGGGCGCGCACGATCGCGGTGGCCGACTGGGAGCCGACGTTGCCGCCCGTTCCGGTCAGCATCGGCACGAACAGCGCGAGCGCGGTCACCTGCTCCAGGGTCGCCTCGAAGCCCTGCATGACGTTGACCGTCAGCGTGGCCGCGACGATCAGCAGCAGCAGCCAAACCGAGCGTGCACGGGCCAGGCGCACGACGCCCGCGGCGACGTAGTGCCCGGCCACCGGGCTGGCGCCGGACTGGCGGGCGATGTCCTCGGAGTCGGCCGCCTCGATCAGTTCCAACGCGTCGTCGAAGGTCAGCAGACCCACGAAGCGCTCCTCGGAGTCCACCACCGGCATCGCGACCATGTTGGCCTGCTGCATCAGCCGGGCGGCCTCCTCGGCCGGCTCGGTGGCGCTCACCCGCGGCACCAGCACGTCGACGATGTCCTTGACCAGGCTGTCGTCGTCGCTGATCACGAGGTCGCTGAGCTGCACGGTGCCGGCCAGGCGGCGGCCGTCGTCGACCACCGGAAGCGTGTAGACCGTCTCGGCGTCGGCGCCCTTGGCCCGCACCACCTCCAGGGCGCGCCCGACGGTCAGGTCGCGGTGCAGGATGACGGTCTCGGGGGTCATGTAGCGCCCGACCGAGCCCTCCGGGTAGCCCAGCAGTGCCGCGGTCATCTTGCGCTGGGCCGGGCTGAGGCCGGCCAGGGCGCGGGTGGCGATCTTGGCGGGGGCCTCGCCGATGAGCCGCGCCCGGTCGTCGGGGTCCATCGACTCCAGCAGCTCGTGGAACGCCGTGGCGCGCAGTCCCAGCAGGATCTCCTGCTGGTGGACCGGGTCGAGCTCCTCGAAGACCTCCAGCTCGCGGTCCTTGTCCAACAGCCGGAAGGGGACCAGGGCTATATGACTGGAGACGCGTTCCAGCTCGTCGGCGATCTCATAGGGCTGGTGCTCGGCCAGCCACAACCGGATGCCGGTGAGGTCGTTGGCTTCGACCAGCTCGGTCAGCTCCGCGCCGGAGTCGTCTTCGGCCATGCTGAGCACCCCCTCCTGACGAACGCGAAAACTCCGCTGGGGCGCGGGGGCCTCTGGACACGGCAACGAGGCACCACTGGTCTGCCCGGGGAACACGACGACCCTACCGCCACGTGCGCGGCGCCCGGGACGCTGCGGCCGCGGGCGGTCTCAGTCGCGCCAGATCACCACGAGCGCGGTGTCGTCGTTCTTGCCCTTGCTGAGCGAGTTGACGATGGTCTCCGCGCCGGCGCCGAAGCCCTGGAGTGCGGCGGTGTCGGCCGCGCCGAGCAGGCGGTCCACTCCGGCGTCGAGGTCCTCGCCGGGGGTCTCGATCAGCCCGTCGGTGTAGAGCATGATGGCGTCGCCGGGGCGCAGCCGCCCCTTGACCGGGGTGTACTGGGTCTCGGGCATCACGCCCAGCACGATCCCCTTGGCCTCGGTGGAGGACCACCGTCCGGCGCCGTAGTCGAACTGCATCGCCGGCGGGTGGCCCGCCGAGGCGAGCAGGTAGTCGCCGCTCTCCAGGTCCAGGCTCAGGTGCACCGCCGTCACGAAGCCCTCGCCGAGGGCCGTGCCGATGAGGTGGTCGTTGCAGTGGGCGAGGAACTCGCCGCTGGGCACGGCCGAGATCAGGCCGCTGAATGCGCCTGAGAGCAGCAGGGCGCGGGTGCCGGCGTCGACGCCCTTGCCGGAGACGTCGACCACCGCCACCTCCAGGCGGTCGCCCTGGCGCATGGAGACGACGAAGTCGCCGCCGAAGGAGGAGCCGCCGGCCTGGCGCAGCACCGCGGTTCCGCCCCAGCCGTGCGGCAGGCGGGGCAGTTCGCCCTGGGCGCGCAGCCGGTCGCGCAGTTCCAGCAGCATCCGCTCCCCGCTCAGCCCCTGCATGCCCAGGCGCTCGCGCACACCCGAGAGCAGATAGGCCACCACCGCGGTCGCGCCGATGGTCACCAGCAGCCCGGGGCCGACCTGGGAGAAGTCCAGGGTGAAGGCGGTGAACAGCAGCACCGCGGCGTCCACCCCGAGCAGGAACGCCAGGCTCTTGCGTTTGAGCAGCAGGCCGCCCGCCACCACGGTGACGATCACGGCGCTGGGCGGGAACCATCCGGGCGGGCCCCAGACCGCGCCCACGCCGATGCCGACCGCCAGCAGCACCAGAGTGATCAGCACCAGCCGGTAGCGGAAGAGCACCTTGCGCCGCAGCAGCGCGGCCACGCGCTGCCACAGGGAGCGCACATGGCGGAGGGCGCGGGCTGTGGGCTTGGCGTTCATTGTGCCCGCACTGTAGCGCGCACGGCCGCCCCCGGCACGCCGCCCCTGCTGCCCCGACGCCGCTGTCCCCGGTATGGGACCAACCGATATCCCCCCAGCTGACACACCGAATCCCGTATACAACCCCGCACGTTCCAGTATGGGCGGATAATGGCCCGTCCGTCAGTCCGGTGCGGAGATCTCAGGCGATTCGCGGCGAAATCACAGTCCGGGACACCCGGAAAACGGGCTGCGGTCCGGTCACAACCGGTGAGCGAAAAACCGCTCGCGCCGGAATGCGGACGGTGATAGAGACAGTGGATATGTCCTTCTCCCCTGAATCCTCCGCTCACGAGGCGGATCCGGACCCGGGCGCGCGGTGGGACGTCCGGGTGCCCGAGGAGTCCGAGCTGCCCGCGGCCGTCCACGTCGTCCACGAGGCGCTGCTGATCCCCGACTACGACTTCCAGGAGGTGCGGGAGAGCGTCGAGGCCGACCGCACCCTGGCGGCCTACGACGGGGCCCGCTGTGTGGGCGCGGCCGGAGTCCACTCCTTCACCATGACCATGCCCGGCGGCCCGCGCCGGGTGGCCGGGGTCACCGACGTGGGCGTGTGGCCCACCCACCGGCGCCGCGGCGTCCTCAGCGCGCTGATGCGCCGGCAGCTGGCCGACATCCGCGACCGGGGCGAGGACGTGGCCGCGCTGTTCGCCTCCGAGGGAGGCATCTACGGCCGCTTCGGCTACGGACCGGCGGCGGCGGCCGTGGACTTCGACGTGCACACCCGCGAGGCCGCTCTGCGCCCCGAGGCGCCGCGCGACCCGGCCCTGCGGCTGCGCCTGGCCGGCGCCGAGGACGTGCGCAAGGAGCTGGAGGAGGTGCACAAGGCCGCCGCGGCCCAGCGCGTCGGCGAGTTCCAGCGCGACACCTCGTGGTGGGACGCGCTGCTGCGCGACAAGCCCGCGCACCGCCGCGGCCAGAGCGCCCTGCAGTGCGCCGTCGCCGAGGACGACGCGGGCCCCCTGGGCTATGTCCTCTACCGCACCGCGCAGCGCTGGAGCGAGCACGGCGCCGCCGAGGGAAGCCTGCGGGTGAAGGAGATCTACTCCACCGCGCCGGCCGCCGCCACACTGCTGTGGGAGCACGTGCTCACCCGCGACCTGGTGCAGCGGGTCTCCCATGACATGGCCGCGCCCGACGACCCGCTGCTGCACCTGCTGGCCGATCCCTACCGCGTCCGCAGGCGCCAGGTCGACAACCTGTGGATCCGGCTCGTCGACCTGCCCGCCGCGCTGGAGAAGCGGACCTACGCGGCCCCGGTGGACGCGGTGATCGAGGTGCGCGACCGCCACTGTCCGTGGAACGCCGGCCGCTGGCGGCTGAGCGCCGACACCACCGCCGCCCGCTGCACCTCGACCGAAGCCGCGCCCGACGTCAGCCTGGACGTCTCGCACCTGGGCGCCGCCTACCTCGGCGATACCCGCCTGGGCGGCTACCTGGCCGCCGGACTGATCAGCGAGGCGGCTCCGGGAGCCGTGCACCGGCTCGACACGGCGCTGCACCGGTCCGACCGGCCGCACTGCGGCAACATCTTCTAGATCGTTGATGGGAAATCGGTGACCGTAGCGAGGACATGACGAAGGGCGCC
>NZ_BAABIK010000018.1:0-137546 GCF_039542725.1 Streptomonospora halophila
CCCGCAACCCTGCGGGCCCGCCCAGGCTCTTCCCGAGAGACGGAATCTCCCGGCGGATTTCCCACCGCACCCTCCGGAAAACGTGTCCCGGCGGCCGCGATTTCGCATCCGCGTTCTGTTGTGTCTCCACGTTAGCAGGGCTTTCGCGAACCCACCAAATCGGCGGGTCAAGCGATTCCTGCATTCCCGTTCACGGTTCCGCTTCCGAGCACAGCAGCAGAACGGAAAGATCCGATCGAATCCTGCCGAATGCCGATAGCGCTCTACGGAGCACCGGAGTGAGATGCGGTCACGCCCACCGTGCGGTGTTCGCTGCGACCGAGGGAGACCGCCGCCCAGTCGCACCGGAAACCGGTGCTCCATCAGGCGACCCGACCCACTCTAGCCGTCCGGTCGACTGATGCCAACTCGGGCGGGGAGTGACGTAGGCCACTTCCTGCGCCGGCATTAACGGCGGGACCCGCGTGCTGTCCCCCGTGGCCCACGGCGACTGTACCGGGCCCGGCCGACCGCGCTTCCACGCGCGGCGCGGCGCCGCGATCGGCACGCGCACGCCCTCGCCCCCAGAGTGGCTCTCACCACAGAGGCGGCGCAGGGTTGGCCAAGTAGATACGCATGCATTATCTTTCCAGGAAAGCAATCTTGTCACACAGTTCTCGGAAGGACACCCAATGAGCGAGCCCGTGAAGCTGAGCATCATCTACTACTCCTCCACCGGCACCGGTTTCACCATCGCCCGTGAGATCCAGGAGACGGCCGAGAAGGAGGGCGCCGAGGTCCGCCTGCGCAAGGTGGCCGAGCTGGCGCCGGCCGAGGCGATCGCCACCAACCCCGCGTGGGCCGCCAATGCCGAGGCCACCAAGGACGTTGCGGAGGCCACCTCGGACGACGTCGTCTGGGCCGACGCGGTCGTCTTCGGCTCGCCCACCCGCTACGGCAACATCACCGCGCAGCTCAAGCAGTTCATCGATCAGCTCGGTCCGCAGTGGCAGCAGGGCCTGCTCGCCGACAAGGTCTACAGCGGCTTCACGTCCACAGCCACGCTGCACGGCGGCCAGGAGTCCACCCTGCTGGCGCTGTCGCACACCTTCTACCACTTCGGCGGGATCATCGTGCCCCCCGGCTACACCGACCCGAGCAAGTTCGCCGACGGCAACCCCTACGGCACCTCGCACGTCGACGCCCAGGGCAACAGCCCGGTCGACGATGTGACGCGCACCGCCGCCCAGGTCCAGGCCCGGCGCGTGGTGAGCGTGGCCGGCGCTCTCAAGGCCGGCCGGGAAGTCTGAGCACCCGAACCCCCGGCGCGCGGGACGCGTGACGCACAGGGAGGGGGCCGCACTCGCGGCCTCCTTCTCGCATGCACGTCCGCTTCGTATGCACGTCCCGCGTAACCGGCCGCAAGCGCACGGGCAGCGAGGCGCCCCGGCCCTTATGCGCCGTGCCCGCCTCCGCGCCGCTCCTGCAGTTCGGTCGCCGGCTCCCAGTTCGTGCGTAGCGCCGCCTCCGAACCCGCCATCCACAGCGCGAAGCCGAGGTAGCCGGCCTCGAACGCGACCAGGTCGCCGTCCCAGCGCGCGGCGGGTGCCGCGGAGCGCTTGCGGCGCAGCAGCAGCACGCCGGCGGCGATGTTGAGGCCCGCCCAGACACCGTTGACGACCGGGCCCGACTCTCGGCCGGCGAGGGGCGTGAGGTGCCGGCGCCCGGCTACGGCGGTGGCGAGGTGCGGAGCGCTGTTGGCGATCAGCACACCTGCGGCGAAGGAGCGGATTCGTCTGCTTGTCATGGCGAACCAGGCTAGACCCGGTCGAGAGCGGGGCGGGGCGGGCGCCATGTCCGCATAAGGACATGTCGACACGGTGACACGGTGATTCGGCGAGCCGGCGACTGGGCATGGGAGGACGCCTCCCCTGCGTGCGCGGGCGCGCGCCGAGGGCGCCGCATCCGGACGGGCACGGCCGGATGCGGCGCCCTGAGGTGGGGCCCGGCGACGGCTCCCACTGGTTTGGAAGCGCTCCCATAGCGGGGGCCGCCGCCGGACGCGGTGGGATCCGCCCCCTACGCCGGCTCTAGCCCGCGGAGCAGGTGAGCTCGGGCACGGAGTTGGTCCCGTCGTGGGTGCCCTGGAGCCCGAACGAGGCCGTCTGCCCGGAGGAGAGAGTGCCGTTGTAGGACACGTTGCTCGCGGTCACCTGCGAACCGTCGGCGCTGACCTCGGCGTTCCAGGCGCTGGAGACGGTCTGGCCGTCTTCGTAGCTCCAGGAGACCTCCCAGCCCTGCAGGTCCTCCTGGGCGGTGACGTCCACTCCGGCGACGAAGCCGTCGGACCACTCGTTCTGCACCGTGTACTCGGCGGTGCATCCGTCACCGGGCTCCGGCGTGGGCTCGCCGGTGGGCGTGGGGTCGGGTGTCGGGTCCGGGTCGGGCCCGGTCGGTCCGTAGACGCTGGCGGTCTCGGCCGTGGCGACGATCCCGTTCTCCCCGTTGAACAGCCGCTCGCCCCAGGACGTCAGGCTGTTCGGGTCGAAGTCGTTCGTCAGGTCCAGGTACTCGACGCCGCCGCCGTTGCCGCTGTAGGACCAGCCGAGGTAGCCCAGGCCGTGCTGCTCGGCGGTGGCCAGGATGGCGTCCTCGTCGGGGTTGCCGTCGCTGTGGTCGTGGCCGAACTCGCCGACGACGATGGGCAGGCCGCTGTCGACGAAGTGGCCCAGGTAGTCCTGGATCGTCGACGCCTGCTCGTAGACCCCGTACATGTGGATGTCGAAGAGGACGTTGCGGTGCGGGTCGCTCTCGAACACCTGCGCGGCGTCGTCGCGCATGGTGTGGGTCCAGTCCTGCCCCCAGTTGGGCGCGTCGACCATGATCGTGTGGTCGAAGCCGGCGTCGCGCAGGCGGTTGACGGCGTCGGAGGTGTCGGAGGCCCACGGCTCGTAGCCCTGGTTGCCGTAGGGCTCGTTGCCGATGTTCAGGATCGTGTAGGCCTCCTGGCCCTCCAGCGCGCTCTGGATGTCGATCCAGTAGTCGACGGCCTGGTCCAGGGAGGAGGCGGCGCTCTCCTCGCCGTAGCCGGTGGTGTCGTGCACCTCCAGCACGCAGACGAGCTTGTTGGCCTTGCACTCGCTGATCACGTCGGCGACGTCGGCGGCGTCGTTGCGGGTCCACCGGACGCCGTTGCTGAGGACGACGCGGACCGCGTTGGCGCCGAGCGAGCCGATCTCGGCGAACGACTCGGTTTCGCCCGCGTACCAGGCGTGCGGGTGGTTGACGCCGCGCATCACGAAGTCGTTGCCGTTGGCGTCGACGAGGCGGCCGTCCTGGATTTGGAAGCCGGCTTCGGCGTTGGCCGGGTGGACGGCGACGATGAAGGACAAGAGGAGGGTGAAGACCGCCGAGGCGGTCAGGGCCAGACGTGTTCGCATAGGTCTTCCCAAGGTGGACGTCGTCTCGGGTCGAGGACCCGGAACGTGTGGACGTACCGGCCGGCCGGACGGCTTCCCCCTGTGGCGCCATGGCAACTATAAGCGACGTGACTTACTTAACTCAACTGTCTAAGTAAGATCACGGACCTCCGCGGCCGCCGGATGCGGCACCGTGCGGGCCGGACCGCTGAAGCCCGGCCCGAGGGCACCTCCTGCCGAGACACCGACACACCGACACACCGACACACCGACACACCGACACACCGACAGGGAGATTCGGCGCTCTGTCGACTCGTCGACCTCCCACCCGCCCGGCACGGCGCGAACGGGGCCGCGGTCATCCGCCCGCGGCCGCCGGAGGACCGGACTCGACCGGGGCGGCACCGCGCTCCAGACGCCACCAGCGGGTGATGCCGAGCCCGGTGAGGAACGCGGTGTCGTGACCGGCCACGATCAGCGCGCCGCGGTAGGCCGCCAGCGCCTCGGTCAGCCGGTCCACGCTGTGCAGGTCGAGGTTGTTGGTCGGCTCGTCCAG
The DNA here is from genome assembly GCF_039542725.1 of Streptomonospora halophila. Classification (NCBI taxonomy): domain Bacteria; kingdom Bacillati; phylum Actinomycetota; class Actinomycetes; order Streptosporangiales; family Nocardiopsidaceae; genus Streptomonospora; species Streptomonospora halophila. The sequence goes on from NZ_BAABIK010000018.1 coordinate 3,955, forward strand.
GAGGAGCAGCTGGGGCGGCGGGTCGGCCAGCAGGAGGCAGGCCAGCGTGACGCGGAAGCGTTCGCCGCCCGAGAGGACGCCCGCCCGGTCCTCCACCCGGTCGCCGCGGATCAGGAAGCGTGCCAGGTCGGCCCGCACCCGCTGCGGCGGCGCCGACGGCGCCGCCGCGCGCACGTTCTCCAGCACGCTCATCCGGTCGTCGAGGAGGTCCAGGCGCTGGGGCAGGTAGCCGACGCGGTCGGCGACGCGGGCCACGGCGACCACCGGGTGGGCGCCCGAACCGGCGACGGCCTGCAGCAGCGTGGTCTTGCCGGTGCCGTTGTCGCCGGTCAGCGCGATCCGCTCGGGCCCGCGCACGCTGATCCGGCCCTGCGGAGCGTCCAGCTCCAGCACGGAGCGGCCGGCGGGGACCTCGGTGTCGGGGAGCCGGATGCGGATGCGGTCGTCGTCGCGCACGGCCGACTCCGACTCGGCGAGCGCCTGTTCGGCCTCCTCCACCTTCCCCGTCTGCATGATGCGATGCTTGCCCGCCGAGACCTGGGCGTCCCTCTTGCGCTGGCCCATCACGACCTTCGGCTCGCGCTTGGTCTCGTTCATCTTGCGCCCGTAGCGCTCCCGGCGGTCCAGCTTGGTCCGGGCCTCGATGAGCTGGCGCTTCTCGCGGCGGACGCCGCCCTCGGCGGTGCGGACTGCGCGCTGGGCGGCCTCCTGCTCGGCGGCGAGCTGCTCGGTGTAGGCCGAGTAGTTGCCGCCCCAGACCCGGATTTTGCCCTCGCGCAGCTCGGCGATGCGGTCGACGCGCTCCAGCAGCTCGCGGTCGTGGCTGACGACCACGAGCACGCCGCGCCAGGCCTCGACCGCCTGGTAGAGCAGTGCGCGCGCCCGGCCGTCGAGGTTGTTGGTCGGCTCGTCCAGCAGGGTCACCGCGGGGCGGCGCAGGATGAGCCCGGCGAGGGCGGTCAGCACCGCTTCGCCGCCGGAGAGAGAGGCGACGGTGCGGTCCAGCGGTTCGGCGCCTGTCAAAGCGATGCCGAACCGCTCCAGTTCGGCGGCCGCGCGCTCCTCGATGTCCCAGTCGTCGCCGACGGCGGTGAAGTTGGCTTCGGCGGCGTCGCCAAGCTCGATCGCCCGCAGCGCCGCACGGATGCGGTCGATGCCGAGCAGCTCGGCGACCGTCTGGCCGGTGTCGAGGGTGAGGCGCTGGTCGAGGTGGCCGATGTCGCCGTCCACGCGGATGCCGCCCGAGGCGGGCGCGAGCCGGCCGGTGATGAGCTTGAGCAGCGTGGACTTGCCCGAGCCGTTCAGCCCGATCAGGCCGGTGCGCCCGCTGTCGAATGAGGCGTTCAGCCCCGAGAAGACGGCGGTGCCGTCAGGCCATTCGAAGGAGAGTTCGGAGCAGACGATCGAGTGGGACACGGGACCTCCCGGCGGTACGCCGACGAAACGAGCTGTGCAGTCGCGGTTCCGTCGGTCATGCGCATCGGGAAGGTCGCCTCCGGGGTGTCGGGGTCGTCTGCCGCGGGTGCAGCGCGCCCGCGGCGATCAGGTTCGCACCGGCGGACCGGCGGCGCAAGGGATTTTCCGGCGACCCGCGGCCGCCGCGTCCGCCCGACCGGGCGCCGGCTCCCGCCGCCCGCCCCGTCCCCCCGCATGCGCGCGGCCGCGCCGGCGGGCGTCTCCGGCGCGGCCGCGTTCGCAGCCGGTGTCAGCGGCGCAGTCCGTGGCCCAGGCGGAAGAGGGGCTTCTGGCCGTCGCCCCGGTTGATGGGCTCCTGGTCGACCGAGGACGGCCAGGTCACGGGGAGACGTCCGCGGAAGCGCTCGTGGCCGAAGAGGACGTCGGTCATGCCCGCGCCCTCACTGCCCGGCAGCCAGGACGCGACGAAGGCGTCCGCGGTCTTGAGCTCCTCGTTGATGATCAGCGGGCGGCCCGAGACCAGCATGGCGATGCACACGTCGGTCTTGGCGCAGATGTCGCTGAGCTGCTTGCTGTCGGCCTCGCTGAGCGCCAGGTCGGCGTCGTCGCCGAAGCCCTCGGCGTAGGGGGTCTCGCCGCCGACCCAGATGCCGATGTCGCCGGAGAAGTCCTGGCCGGTGTCGGTTCCGACGAACCGCACGTCGGTGTCGGTGCCCTCGGTCTCCTGCTGCACCGCCTCCCAGAAGGTGGTGCCCTCGGTGATGTCGCCGCCGCTGCCCTGCCAGCTGATCGACCATCCGCCGAGCTGGTAGCCGAGGTTGTCGGCGGTCTTGCCGCCCACCACGATGTCCTTGCCGGAGTTGCGCGAAAGCGGCAGCACGCCGTCGTCCTTCAGCAGCACCTGCGACTGCGCCACCGCCTCGCGCGCGACCGCGCGGTGCTTGGCGGAGCCGACGTCGTCGAGGTGGCTGCGGTCGGCGAACGGCTTGTCGAACAGCTCCTGGTCGAATTTGAGGTCGAGGATGCGGCGGACCGCGTCGTCGATGCGCTTCTCGCTGATGCGGCCGGCGCGCACCTCGCTGACGATCGCCTCGATGTTCTGCTCGTAGTCGTCGGGGACCATGATCATGTCGAGCCCGGCGTTGATCGACTTGCGCACCTTCTCGGCGTAGGAGTCGCCCTCGACCTGCCGAACGCCGGCCCAGTCGGAGACCACCACGCCGTCGAAGCCGAGCTCGCCCTTGAGCACGTCGTCGACGAGGTACTCGTGCTGGTGCATCTTCAGCCCGTTCCAGCTGCTGAAGGACACCATCACCGAGGCCGCGTCGGCGCGGACGGCCGCGCGGTAGGGGCGCAGGTGGATGCGGCGCAGCTCGCGCTCGCTCATCCGCGCGTCGCCCTGGTCGATCATGTAGTCGCCTTCGCCGGTGCCCCACGTGGTGCCGCCGTCGGCGACGTAGTGCTTGGCGGTGGCCGCGACGCCGTCGGGTCCCACGCCGCGGCCGTGGCCCTGCAGCCCCGAGATCGCGGCGTAGCCCATGACGCTCGCGAGGTGGGGGACCTCGCCGAAGCCCTCGTAGGTGCGGCCCCAGCGGTCGTCGCGCGGCACGCTCACCGCGGGTGCGAAGTTCCAGTCGATGCCGGTGGCCAGGACCTCCTTGCGCGTGACCTTTTGCGCACGGCGCACCAGCCAGGGGTTGCGCGTGGCGCCCATGCCGATGTTGTGCGGGAAGACGGTGGCGCCTTCGACGTTGCTGTGGCCGTGCACCGCGTCGACGCCGTAGATCAGCGGGATCCCCAGGCGGCTTTCCAGAGCGGCGCGCTGGTACTCGTCGTACATGTCGGCCCATTCGGAGGCGGTTCCGCCGGGCTCGCCCCCCGGGCCCGCTCCGCCGCCGGAGAGCAGCGAGCCGATGCCGTACTCGGCGATCGCCTCCTTGTCGTCCATGACGTGGGTGTGGTTCACCTGCGTCATCTGGCCCGCCTTCTCCTCCAGAGTCATCTGCTCCAGGCAGTCCTCGGTGGAGTCGCAGCGGGGAGCCGCCGCGGCGGTCGGGGCGGCCGCCACCATGAGCGGCAGCACCAGGGCACCGACCGTCGCCGAGCACGCGGCGAGGAACGGACGGGATCTGCGCGGACCGGCCGCGCGGGGACCTGCCATCATCGACCTCCTGAACTCTGCGCCTTGCGGCGCTTCGGAAACCCGGCGGCCCCACCCCCGGTACGCCGCCCCGAAGGGCGTCGGTTCCTACTGCGACCGGCTCTCAACCCGAAGGTAAAATTACTGTAAAGAGCGTTTCCCGGAAGCGTCAAGGCGCTTGCGCGACCCGGCTGCGTCGCGCGGCTCGCCTGGGCCCGAACCGGCTCCTCGGCGCCGGGGCACCGGTCTGGCGCCGACAGGACACCGGCCTCAGGCGTCAGCGAAAGGCGTTGACCTCGGAAGACGTCCGACGACACGGTAGCCCGACACCGTGTGTGACGGAACGTTCACACGCGGGTGTCCGCCCGCCGCGCGCGGGGCCCACCCGGGCCGGGGCCACCGCCGGCGTGCTCCGGCGGCTCAACCGCGAGGGCGCCGCCGCTGCCGGCGCAGTGTTCAAAGGCGTGTGCGGGACCCGGGGGAGATGCCGACCGGACGCCCGCCGCAGCGGTCGTGGCCCGCGTCCTTCACCGTCGCCCGAGCGTCCTCGGCGCCATCTCAGGCGTCGTAGTCGACCGCGACCTCGGCGGTGGTCGGGTGCGACTGGCAGGTCAGCACGAACCCCTCTGCCACCTCGGCGTCCTCCAGCGCGAAGTTGCGCCGCATCTCCACCTCGCCGGCGGTGACCCTGGCCCGGCACGTGCCGCACACGCCGCCGCGGCAGGCGAAGGGGAGGTCTGCGCGCGAGGCCTGGGCGGAGTCGAGGACGCTCGCGCCGGCCGGCATCGGCGCGCTGCTGCTGCGCCCGTCGAGCACGAACGTCAGGGTGCCCGCCGACGGGGCCGCCGCCTCGGTGCGGCGCGGCGGCGGAGGAGGCGCGTCGACGTGGAACAGCTCCCGGTGCACCCGCTCAGCGGGCATTCCGGCGTCCGCCAGGACGCTGCGCGCACCCTCGGTCATGCCGTAGGGGCCGCACAGCCACACGTCGTCGGTGCCGCGCAGCGGAACCAGCGCCTCCAGCAGCCGCCGCAGCCGGTCGGGCTCCAGCCGGCCGGACAGCAGGTCGGCGTCGCGGGGCTCGCGGGAGAGCACGTGGACGAGCTGGAAGCGGTCGGGAAAGCGGTTCTTCAGGTCGGCGAGCTCCTCGGCGAACATGGCGGTGCGCGAGGTGCGGTTGCCGTAGACCAGGGTCGCCTCGGCGCCGGGGTGCCCCTGCAGCACCGACGCGGCGATCGACAGCACCGGTGTGATGCCCGACCCGGCGGCCACGAACAGGTGGCGCCCGCCCTCGGCGGGGTCGGCGCAGAACGAGCCGGAGGGGGCGGCGGCCTCGATCTCGTCACCGGGGGCCACCTCGTGCACCAGCCAGGAGGAGAACAGCCCGTCGGGGACCTCGCGCACGCCGATGCGCAGAGGGCCGCCCGCGGGCGCGCAGATCGAGTAGTGGCGCCGGTGCTCCCGGCCGCCGACCCGCCGGCGCAGCGTCAGGGACTGGCCGGGGCGGAAGGCGAAGTCGGCGGCCAGCTCGGGCGGCACCTCGAAGGTGACAGCCGCCGCGTCCGGGCACAGCGGTTCGACCGAGGCGACGCGCAGGCTGTGGAAGGCCGGGGCCGTACGCCGCCGCGGCTCGGTCGAGGTGGCGGTCACTCAGATCTCCTTCATGTGCTCGAAGGGTTCCGCACACGCGGTGCAGCGGTAGAGGGCCTTGCAGGCCGTCGAGCCGAACTCGGAGGTCAGCTCGGCGGAGTCGGAGCCGCATCGGGGGCAGTGCAGGGCGCGGCGGCGCGGGACCAGCGACAGCGGTACGGGCCCGTCGCGTTCGGGGGCCGGGCCCGGCGGCGAGACGCCGTGCTCGGCGAGCAGGCGGCGGCCCCGCTCGGTGATCCGGTCCGTGCTCCACGGCGGGTGGAGCACCGTACGCAGCTCGACGCGGGTGAACCCGGCGGCGCGCAGCGCGCGGTCAAGGTCGGCGCGGATGGCGCCCATCGCCGGGCAGCCCGAGTAGGTGGGGGTGACGGACACGACCGCGCCGCCGTCGCCGTCGGCCTCGACCTCGCCGAGTACTCCCAGGTCGGCCAGCGTCAGCATGGGCAGCTCCGGGTCGGCGACCGACTCCACCGCCTCCCATGCGCGCCGCCGGTCGGCCGCGGCCCGCTCGGCCCGGCCGGACCCGCCGGTCCGATGGCGTTCGTCCCGGTGCCGGGTGCGGGCGGCGGCCCCCTCCGCCCCGGCGCTCACCAGGTGCCCCCGGGGTGCTCGCGGGCCAGCGACTGCATCTCGGCGAGGAGCCCGGACAGCGCCGGGGTGTGGCTTCCGGCGCGCCCGCGCGCCTGGGCGGGGCCGGCGGTGGCGGGTCGGGGCAGGTCCGCGGCCGCGAGCACCTCCTCCAGCACCGGTTCGCAGTCGGCGAGCAGCGCGTCCGGTGCGGCGGCGACGCCGCACTCGGCCATGCGGCGCTCCACCGGGTGGACGGCGAACAGCTCTGCGGCGTGCGGCCAGACCGCGCCGACGCCCTCCAGGATCCGCCGGCGCGACTCCGCGGTGCCCTGCGCGAGGGTCACCGCCCACCGGGCGGCGTAGTCGCGGTGGTAGGCGACCTCGGCCACGCCCTTGCCGGCGACGGCGGCCAGCACGGGGTCGGCCGAACCGCGCAGGCGCTCCAGCAGGGCGAGCCGCCACACGGAGAACAGCAGCAGCCGCAGCGTCGACTGCGCGAAGTCCCCGTTGGGGATCTCCGCCAGCGCGACGTTGCGGAAGCCGCCGGCGTCGCGGAAGTAGGCGAGCGCGTCCTCGGCCGGCACCGGCGAGTCGGGCGGCAGCGGCGGCACGGCGCCGGGGTCGGCCGCGGCGGCGCGGGCCAGCAGCAGCCGCGCCTGGCCCAGCAGGTCGAGGGAGACGTTGGCCAGCGCGACGTCCTCCTCCAGCTCGGGCGCGCGGCTGCACCACTCGGCCAGCCGCTGCGCCAGCACGAGCGCGTCGTCGCCGAGCATCAGGCAGTAGGCGGCGAGGTCGCCGCGGTCGACGTCTGCGGGCACGGCGGTGTCGACGCCGGCCAGCGGGTCGTCGAAGCCGGTGCCGAACGCCCACTGGGAGGCGTCGCCGTCGACGTCGACCAGGCCCGCGTAGACCGACTGCTCGTCGGCGTCGGCGGCGAACGGGTGCGTCATCTGCGGCCTCACATGTGCGGCACGTCGTCGGGGACGGCGTAGAAGGTGGGGTGGCGGTAGACCTTGTCGCCGCTGGGGGCGAACATCGGGTCCTTCTCGTCGGGGCTGGACGCGGTGATGAGCGCGGAGCGCACCACCCACACGCTCACCCCCTCGTTGCGGCGGGTGTAGACGTCGCGGGCGCGGCGCAGCGCCATCTCGTCGTCGGCCGCGTGCAGGGATCCGGCGTGCACGTGGTTGAGGCCGCGCTTGCCGCGCACGAACACCTCGTAGAGCGGCCAGTCGGCGTCGGGGGTCGCTGCGTCCATCAGTCCTCGCCTCCATCGGTGCCGGCGCGGGCGGGCCCGCGCGCCGCGAACGCGGCCGCGGCCTCGCGCACCCAGGCGCCGTCCTCGTGTGCGCGGCGGCGGTGGGCGATCCGCTCGGCGTTGCAGGGCCCGTCGCCCTTGATGACGCGGGTGAACTCCGCCCAGTCGGGCTGCCCGAAGTCGTAGTGGCCGCGCTCGGGGTTCCAGGCGAGATCGGGGTCGGGCAGGCGCACACCCAGGGCGTCGGCCTGCGGAACCGTCATGTCGACGAAGCGCTGGCGCAGCTCGTCGTTGGTGTGGCGCTTGATGCCCCAGTGCATGGACTGCGCGGTGTTGGGGGAGTCGGCGTCGGGCGGGCCGAACATCATCAGCGAGGGCCACCACCACCGGTCGACGGAGTCCTGCACCAGGGCCCGCTGCTCACCGGTGCCGCGCATCATCGTCAGCAGCAGCTCGTAGCCCTGGCGCTGGTGGAAGGACTCCTCCTTGCAGATGCGGATCATCGCCCGGCTGTAGGGGCCGTAGGAGCTGCGGCACAGCGGTACCTGGTTGCAGATGGCCGCGCCGTCGACGAGCCAGCCGATGGTGCCCACGTCGGCGTAGTCGGGTGTGGGGTAGTTGAAGATCGAGGAGTACTTCTGCGCACCGGAGATCAGCCGGCGGGTCAGCTCGGCGCGGTCGACGCCCAGCGTCTCGGCCGCGGAGTACAGGTACAGGCCGTGCCCGGCCTCGTCCTGGACCTTGGCGAGCAGGATGGCCTTGCGGCGCAGCGACGGCGCGCGCGAGATCCACGCCCCTTCGGGCTGCATGCCGATGATCTCGGAGTGCGCGTGCTGGGCGATCTGGCGGACGAGGGTCTTGCGGTAGCCCTCGGGCATCCAGTCACGGGGCTCGATGCGCTCCTGGCGCGCGATGACCGCCTCGAACTCGGCGTTGAGCCGCTCCTCGTCCGCCTCCGCGGGTGCCGTCATGGGCTCCTCCCGGATCATTTACTGACCGTTCGGTCTGTAATATTCTGCCACCACGCAGGCCGAGGGCGCAATGGAGGTATCCAGCCGTGACCGCACTACTGGAGAGCTACGCTCAGGGCGCCTGGTACCGCGCCCCCGACGAGGGCATGCCGCTGACCGACGCGACCACCGGCGAGACCGTCGCCCGCCTGTCGCGAACCGGGCCCGACGTGGCCGGCATGCTCGACTACGGCCGCCGCGTCGGCGGGCCGGCGCTGCGCGGGCTCACCTTCCACGAGCGCGCCGCGGCCCTGAAGAGCCTGGCCAAGCACCTCAACGGCCTCACCGCGGAGTTCCACGCGCTCTCGCACCGCACCGGGGCCACCCGGCGCGACAACGCCTTCGACGTCGACGGCGGTATCGGCGCCCTCTTCAGCTATGCGAGCAAGGGCACCCGCGAGCTGCCCGACGACACGGTGCTGCCCGACGGAGCGGCCGAGCGCCTCGGCCGCGGCGGAACCTTCGTCGGCCAGCACGTCTACACCTCCCGGCCGGGCGTGGCCGTGCAGATCAACGCCTTCAACTTCCCGGTGTGGGGCATGCTGGAGAAGTTCGCCCCCGCCTTCCTGGCGGGCGTACCCAGCATCGTCAAGCCCGCGAGCCAGACCGCCTACCTCACCGAACTGGTGGTGCGGCGCATCGTCGAGTCGGGGCTGCTGCCCGAGGGCGCGCTCCAGCTGCTCGCGGGACCTCCCTCCGGCCTGCTCGACCGCCTCGGGCCTCAGGACTCGGTCGCCTTCACCGGCTCCGCCGAGACCGGCGCGAAGCTGCGCGCCCATCCGGCCGTCGTGCACGGCGGCGTGCGGCTCGGCGTCGAGGCCGACTCGCTCAACTGCTCGGTCCTGGGCCCCGACGTCACACCGCAGGACCCGGAGTTCGCGCTCTTCGCCGACCAGCTCGTCACCGAGATGACCGTCAAGACCGGCCAGAAGTGCACGGCCATCCGGCGCGCGATCGTGCCCGAGCACCTCGCCGACGAGGTCGTCGCCGCCGTGGGGGAGCGGCTGGAGTCCGTCGTCGTGGGCGATCCGGCACAGGAGGGGACCACCATGGGGCCGCTCGTGGCGCTCGACCGGCGCACCGAGGTGCGCGCGGCGGTCCACCGGCTGCTGGGTTCGGCCGAGGCCGTCGTCGGCGACCCCGAGCGCTGCTCCCCGGTCGGCGCCGATCCGCAGCGGGGCGCGTTCGTGCCGCCGCTGCTGCTGCGGGCCGGGAGCGGCGCGGCCGAACCGCATGAGGTCGAGGCGTTCGGTCCGGTCAGCACGGTGATCGGCTACCGGACGACGCAGGACGCGGTCGACCTGGCCGCACGCGGCCGCGGCAGCCTGGTCGCCTCGGTGGTCACCGCCGACCCCGGGGCCGCCCGCGAGCTCGTGGCGGGAATGGCGCCCTGGCACGGCCGGATCCTCGTGCTCGACCGCGACGACGCCGGGGAGTCCACCGGCCACGGCGCACCGCTGCCCGTACTCGTGCACGGCGGGCCCGGGCGCGCCGGCGGCGGCGAGGAGCTCGGCGGTATCCGCAGCGTCGTGCACCACATGCAGCGCACGGCGGTGCAGGCGTCCCCTGACACGGCCACCGCGGTCACCGGGCGCTGGACGCCGGGCGCGCGCCGACGCGACGCCGGCGTCCACCCGTTCCGCAAGAGCCTGGCCGAGCTGTGTATCGGCGACACCGTGGCCTCCGGTCGGCGCACGGTCAGCCTGGAGGACATCGGCCGCTTCGCCGAGCTCACCGGCGACACCTTCTACGCCCACACCGACCCCGAGGCGGCCGCAGCGAACCCGCTGTTCGGCGGGATCGTCGCGCACGGCTACCTGGTGGTCTCCCTTGCCGCGGGCCTGTTCGTCGACCCCGCGCCGGGCCCGGTGCTGGCGAACTTCGGGGTGGACAACCTGCGCTTCCTCACCCCGGTGAAGGCGGGCGACTCCATCGCCGTCACCCTCACCGCCAAGCAGATCACCCCGCGCGCCAACGCCGACTACGGCGAGGTCCGCTGGGACGCCGTGGTCGACAACGCCGAGGGCGACCCGGTGGCCACCTACGACGTGCTGACGCTGGTGGCCAAGGAGCGGTCGCAGGACTGACCAGGCGCCGCGGTCGCCTTGTCGCCGTGGCGACCCGGCGCTTTGTCCGCGAGTCGACATGTCGCCGGGACCGGCGCCGGCGGGGCGCTCTGAGCGCGGTGTCCGGGGTGCGGCAGGCGGTCCCTCCGCCCTGCCGCACCCCGCCGCCGCACGTGCGCGGTCGGGTGCGCCCGGTCAGGTGCGCGACCACTGCTGGTTGGCGCCGCCGGTACAGGTCCACTGGATCACCCGGGCGCTGTCCTCGGTCGACTCGTCGCCGACGTCCAGGCACAGCCCGCTGCCGCGGCCGACGATCCGGGAGTAGCCGCCGCCGGCGTCCTCGACCGACCACTGCTGGCTCTCGGAGCCGTCGCACGCGGCCTGGACCGCGACGGCCCCGGCCTCCGCCGACCCGCCCTCGGTGTCCAGGCACAGACCGCTGTGCATGGCCGTGATCCGCGAGTACCCCGATCCGGTGTCCTCGATCGACCACTGCTGGTTGCCTCCGCCGTGGCACGCGTACTGGACAAGCTCGGCGCCCGCGGACTCCGACCCGTTGACCACGTCCAGGCACTTGCCGCTGTGGCGTGCGACCAGCTCGCCGAAGGAGCCGCCGAGCCCGTCCACCCGGCCCGTGGCGGTGTCGATGCTGATGCGGGAGTGGTAGTCCATCGCCACGGTGCGCCGGCCCGGGAACTCCAGCGGCAGCCACACGTACTCGGACTCGTTGGGGGTCCCGCCGTCGGCGCCCGCCCAGCGGTCGCCCATGTAGAGGTAGGACGTCGTCTCGGAGCCCTCGACGGGGAGCACGAACGTGGTCTGGGAGTCGTAGCCGGTGGCGTTGCCGAGGTCGGACCAGCCGCTCCACTCGCATTCGATGCAGCTCGCGGTAGCGTACTGCTGCTGGTTGGGGTCCCAGCCGGTGGCGCCGGAGGTGACGAGGTAGTAGACGCCGTTGCGCTGGAACATGGCCGGGGCCTCGCGGTGGCCGCCCGGCCAGGGGTTGGCCACCAGCTCCTCGACCTCGGTGTAGTCCGGGCTGAGCCGGTAGATGTGCAGGTCGTAGTTGTCACGCGCGGCGGAGATCATGTATCCGGTGCCGTCGTCGTCGACGAACACCGTGATGTCGCGGGACATGTGGCCGAGCGGCCGGAAGCTGCCCAGCCACCGGTAGTCGCCGTCGACGGTGTCGGACACGGCGACGGCCGCCCGCGCCTCGCTGTAGTCGTGGCCGTTCTCCTTGTGCGCCCACATCACGTACTGGTCGGTGCGGGCGTTGTAGACGACCTTGGGGCGCTCGATGTTGGCGGTCTGCAGCTCGGGATCCGACTGCCGGGTCAGGATGTGGTTGCGGAACTCCCAGTTCTTCAGGTCCGTCGAGCGATAGGCGGAGACATAGGTGAATTGGCTGCCGCCGCCGCGGTTCTCGCCGAACCAGTAGTAATAGTCGCCGACGTCGAGGATTCCGCCGCCGTGCGCGTGCACCGGGTTTCCCGAGGTGTCGGTGAACTGCGTGCCGTTGGTGACGGACACCGGTTCCGCCTGGGCCGGCGCGACCGCCGCGAGCGGCGCGGCCAGCCCCAGCAGCACGGATACGAGGAGAATTCGGAAAGGTCGCATGGACACTCCTTCGATGAGGAGTAGGGGATGATCCGAATAGGCGTTTTTCCGACGCGTTCGATGCTGCCACACCGAAAATCCGATGTAAATACGGCGGATCGGGCGAAACCCGCCCGCAGCCGCGCCCGGGAATTCCGCGCCGAATTCATTCCGGGCGTGATTCACCGCGGCGGCGGGACCGGTGCCCTTCCGGTCGCCGCCGCCGACCGCGCCCGGCGCTCCGCCCGGTGGGTCACCCCCCGCCGATCCCCGGCGTGCTCTCGCGCAGCACCACGTGTCCGGTCATGCGCACCAGGCGGGGCTCCGCCTCGGTGGGCCGCAGCGCCAGGTCGAGCGCGGCGCGCCCGGCCTCCGGCCAGGGCAGCCGGACCGTGGTCAGCGCCGGCGCGACGTCGCGCAGCACGGTCACGTCGTCGATGCCCGCCACCGCCATGTCCGCGGGAAGCGACATGCCCGCCTCGCGGAAGCGCGCTATAGCACCGACCGCGACCGTGTCGCTGATCGCCAGGACCAGCTCCGCGGGCACCCTCCGCCGCAGGCACTCGCCCGCGGCGGAGTAGCCGCCGTCGCGGTCGAACCCGCAGTGGAGGACCTCCGACGGCGGCACCTCGACGCCGTGCTCGGCCAGGCCCGCGACGAACCCCCGCACGCGGTCGTGGGCGGTGCGCGCGTCGGCCGGACCGCCCAGGATGGTCACCCTGCGGTACCCGAGGCCGGCCATCGCGCCGGCGAGGTCGGCGGCGGCCGCCACGTTGTCGAGGGAGACCGTGTCGAAGGGCATGCCCTCCTCGCTGATGGCGACCACGCGGCCGCCCTCCTCCTGGAACGCGGCGAGCTCCTCGACGAGCCGCTCCTCCCACCGGGTGCTGGCCACCGAGCGGCCGCCGGCCAGGATGATCGCTCGGGGCCGCTGGCTGCGCAGCGCGGACACCACCTGGGCGGCCTGCTGCGCGCTGTTGCGGCTGGAGATCATGGTGACCATTCGGTCGGCCGCCTCGGCGGCCTTGAGCACGCCCGCGGCGACAGGGGAGAAGTAGTCGTCGTTGATGCCGTTGACCACCATCGCGAGGTGCTCGCTGCGCCCGCGGGCCACCGCCTGGGCGGCGGTGTTGGCGATGTAGCCCAGCTCGACGGCCGCGGCGTGCACCCGGACCTGGTACTCGCCGCGGACCTTGCGCGAGCTGCCGTTCAGGGCGCGAGAGGCCGTGGAGGGCGAGACCCCGGCGCGCCGGGCGACGTCCTCAAGCGTGACCGGAGTGGAACTGCTCGGCGTATCCACGGCTCCCGCCCTTTCCCGGCCGGCCGGAGCCGGCGCGTCGTGTGCGTTCAGCGGACGTCGAAACCCTGGTCCTCGCCATAGGACCGGAGCTGCTCTCCCCACTTCTCGGCGCCGCCCTGGACGGAGCCGCCCCCGCTGATTGCCGAGCCGACGGAGTCGCCGAAGACCGAGTTGGCATAGACCTGGTAAGGAAGGTACTGCCAGCCCTCGGACACCTGGCCGGAGGCCTCGGCGAGGACCTTGTTGGCCTGCTGGCCGCCGAAGTACTCGAACTCCTTGGACAGCCACTCGGGGTCCTCCAGCGGCGCCGACTGCGCCGGGAAGGATCCGGCGTCGAGCTGGGCGTCGACCGAGGCCTCGTTGAGGGAGAACCACTTCAGAAAGCCCATCGCCAGGGCGGTGTCGTCGCTTCCCTCCACGACCGAGAATCCCGACCCGCCGTTCTCGGCGTTCTGCGGGTCGTCGGCGTCCCACACGGGGGCCGGCGCGACGCGGAAGTCGCCGGCGTTGTCGGTGAGCGTGCTGGAGATGTTGCCCAGCGCCCAGGCGCCGGTGGTCCACGTGGCCAGTGAGCCGTCGCCGAGGCTGCGCCACCACTCGTCGGTCCAGCCGGGCTCGGCGGCGACCAGGTCGCGGCTGACCAGGTCGCTCCAGTAGTCGTTGACCTTCTGCGTGTCCTCGCCGGTGAAGTCCACGGTGACGCTCTCGCCCTCGTGCTGGAACGGGCGGCCGCCGCCCTGCCAGATGAGGCTGTCGAGGCCGCCGGCGTCGCCGGGGTCGATGGAGGCGATGCGGGAGTCCGGCATCTCCTTCTTGATCTTCTCGGCGGCCGCGGCGTACTCCTCCCAGGTCGCCGGGGGCTCCTCGACGCCGGCCTCCTCGAAGACCCTCGTGTTGTAGAGCATGATCAGCGGCCCGGTGTTGTTGGGCAGGCCGTAGGTGGCGTCGCCGTAGGTCATCTGGCGCCACGAGGACGGGGTGAACCGGTCCTCGAGACCGCCCAGCCCCCATTCGTCGATGCTCACGAGCTGCTCCGACAGCGCCAGCTCCGGCAGCGCGAAGTACTCGATCATGGCGACGTCGGGGATGTTCTCGCCGGAGCTGATCGCGTTCTGCAGGGCCGTGTACTGGTCGGCCGACTGGCCCGCGTTGACGATCTCGACGTCGACGCCGGGATACTCCTCCTCGAACGCGGCCACCGCGTCGTCGAACTTCGTGCTCCACGTCCACACGGTCAGCTTGCCGCCCTCCTCGAGCGCGGCCTCGATCTCGGCGGAGCGGTCGGCGGAGGACGCGGAGCCGCCGCCTGTGCCTCCGCCGCCGCAGCCCGTGGCGATGAGGGCGAGGCAGAGGCCGGGGGCAGCGGTCAACAGCACTCTTCTGGACAGGCGCATGGGTCAATCCTTCGCGATGGGGTTACTGCTTGACGCTCCCCGCGGCAAGGCCGGACTGCCAGAACCGCTGGAGGAACAGGAAGGAGGCGATCAGCGGAATGATCGCCAGCAGGGATCCGGTGAGGACGACGTTGTAGACGGGCTCGAGATTGGCCCCGGTGGTGACCTGGTTGTTGAGCTGGTTCAGGCCCACGGTGAGCGGATACAGGGACGGGTCGTTGAGCATGATGAGCGGCAGGAAGTAGTTGTTCCAGGTGTGCACGAGGTTGAACAGCAGCACCGTCGCGAATCCGGGGGCCATCAGCCGGAAGGACACGCGCCAGAACGTCGTCCAGGCGTTCGCGCCGTCGATCTTCGCCGCGTCCAGTAGCGAGTCGGGCACGGAGTCGGCGGCGAACACGGTCATCAGGTAGAGCCCGAAGGGGCTGACCAGGGCCGGAACGATGATCGCCAAGCGGGTGTTGGTGATCCCCAGCTCGGCGAAGAGCAGGAAGGTCGGCACCGCCAGTGCTGTCGCGGGGATGGTGATCGCGCCGAAGACGACCGCCCGCACCAGGCGCTTGGTCGGGAAGTCGAACTTGGCCAGCGCGTAGCCGCCCCAGGCGCAGATGACCGTCGCGCCCACGGCGCCGACCACCGAGTACAGCGCCGTGTTGAACAGCCACGTGAGGTAGATGCCGTCCTGGTAGGTCACGGTGGCGACGATGTTGTCCCACAGGGAGATCTCCGAGCCCAGCCACAGCCCGTTGGACCGGAACAGCTCGCCGTTGGACTTGGTCGCGTTGACCGTGAGCCAGTAGAGCGGCAGCAGCGTGTAGGCGACCATGAGGACCATGAGCGCCTGCAGGACCGGGTTGGTGCGCGGCTTCCGCGGCCCGCGCGAGGGGCGGCGCGCACGCGGCGGCCCGGGCGCGTCGGGCGCGGGCGCCGGCCCGCCCGCGGTGGCTGAGGGGGTGGTGGCCGTGTTGCTCATCGGGTCTCCCGGCGCGCGGTCATCCGCTGGGCCGCGTAGGCGACCACGACCGTGATCAGCCCGAGCACGACGGCGACCGCTGCGGAGTAGGTGACCTGGTTGGCGTTGAAGGCCAGCTGGTAGGCGTACATGTTCGGGGTGAAGTGCGTGCTGATGGAGCCCGGCGCGAGCGACTGCAGCACGTTGGGCTCGTTGAAGAGCTGGAAGCTGCCGATGATCGAGAACAGCGTCGCCACCCACAGGGCGGGGCGCAGCGCGGGGAGCTTGACGCTGAACGCCTTGCGGACCTCGCCCGCGCCGTCGATGTCGGCCGCCTCGTAGAGCTCTTCGGGGACCGCGCGCAGCGCCGCGTAGAGGATCAGCATGTTGTAGCCGACGAACTCCCAGGTGACCACGTTGCCGATGGCGGGCAGCACCCACGTCTGCGACAGGGGGCCGGCCAGCGAGAGTCCGGTGGCGTCGTTCAGCTGACCGACCAGTCCGAACTGGTCTCCGTAGATGAACCCCCACATCAGCGCCGCCACGACCGAGGGGACGGCGTAGGGCATGAAGATGCTGAGGCGCATGAACCGCATGCCGCGCACGCGCCCCGAGTCGAGCACGAGCGCGACGAGCAGGGCGAGCCCGATCATGATCGGCACCTGGACGGCCAGGAACAGCCCGACCCGGCCGATGCCGTCGAGGAACCGCGGGTCGGTGGCGACGTCGACGTAGTTCTCCAGGCCGACGAAGGACCGGCCGCCGATCAGCTGGTCCCGGTACAGGCTCAGGCCGGAGGCGTAGACCAGCGGCGCCACCACTCCGATTCCGAAGACCAGCAGGAACGGGGCCACGAACGCCAGCCCGGTCCAGTCCCGGGCCGGCCGCCTCTGCGGTGCGGCGGGTGCTGAGACGGCGCCCATCACTCCTCCTCGTGTGGGACCGACGAAGGCGGGCCCGCTCGGCGATGGTGTACATTCCGTATGGAATGCGCTTTCCACATTAAGTATGGTCTATGCCACAGTCAAGATCCGGCAACGACCACGACGTCGGACAGGCGACCGGACGCACGGCACAAGCAGATGGCAGGCACTGATGAGCCTTGGCGACCAGACCGCTAACGACCCCCCGCGCCCCGGCGGCGGACCGGGCGACCGACCGCGCACGCTGCTGGCCATGGACCGGCGGACCTTCGACCTCCAGTTCACCCCGACCGTTCTCGCCCGCCTGCGGGAGTCCGCCGAGCTGGGCGAACCCCTGCGGATCGACTCCTTCGACCAGCCGGGAGCCCGCGAGCGGCTCGCCGGCTGCGAGGTGCTGCTGACGTCCTGGGGCTGCCCACCCATCACCGACGAGGTGCTCGCCCGCGCGCCGCGGCTGCGCGCCGTCCTGCACGCCGCCGGCAGTGTGCGCGGGCACGTGCCGCCCGCGCTGCTCGACCGGGGCATCCGGGTGACCACGGCGGCCTCGGCCAACGCGATCCCCGTCGCGGAGTACACGCTGGCGATGATCCTCGCCTGCGGAAAGCGCGTTCCGTTCTTGGCGCGCGACGCACGGGCCTTCCGGTCGCAGTGGTCCTACGCCTCCGCCCGCGGCCCGCTGTCCAACCGCGGCAGGACCGTCTGCCTGGTCGGCTGGTCCCGGGTCGGGCGCCTGCTGGGGCGGCTGCTCGAACCGTTCGACCTCGACGTCCTGGTCGTCGACCCCTACGCCGACGGCGACGAGGTCGCCGCCTTCGGCGCCCGCCTCACGACGGCCCGGGAGGCCTACCCGCGGGCCGACGTTCTCAGCCTGCACGCCCCGCTGCTGCCGGCCACCCGCCGGATGATCGACGCCGCGGCCCTGGCGCTGCTGCCCGACGGGGCGACGCTGATCAACACCGCGCGCGGGGGGCTCGTGGACACGGCCGCGCTGGAACGGGAATGCAGTTCGGGCCGCCTCTACGCGGTGCTCGACGTGACCGAGCCCGAACCGCTGCCCGACGACTCCGTGCTCTACGACTGCGAGAACGTCGTGATCACACCGCACATCGCCGGCTCCCTGGACTCCGAGACCGAGCGCATGGCCGTCGCCGCCCTCGACGAGCTCGACCGGTACCGCACCGGGCGGCCCGCCGAGCACCCGATCACGCCGGACACCTACGGAGTGACCGCATGAGCGCCCCCGCCGCACGGCTCCCGCCCGAGGACCCGGACCTCTCCCCCTACACCGGCTGGACCCGCGCCCACTGGGTCGCCGTCGCCGAGAACCTGCTGCTGAGCGTCCGCCCCTACGCCTCGCCCCGCCACGCCCGCATCGACCTGCCGGGCCCCGCCAGTTCGAGCGGCGCCGCCAGCGACGGGCTCGAAGGCTTCGCCCGCACCTTCCTGCTCGCCGGGTTCCTCGTCGCGGGCCACGGCGGCGAGGACCCGCACGGGTTCCTGGACTGGTACCGCCGCGGCCTCGCCGCCGGAACCGATCCCGACAGTGCCGAGCGCTGGCCCCGGCCCGACGAGCTGGGCCAGGCGAAGGTCGAGGCGGCCTCGGTCGCCCTGGTGCTCATGCTGACCCGGCCCTGGCTGTGGGACCGGATGCGCCGGCAGGAGCGCGACCGGGTGCTGGAGTGGATGTCGGCGGTGGTGGGCGAGTCCTACCCGCCCATCAACTGGGTGTGGTTCCAGGTCATGGCCGAGGAGTTCCTCCGCTCGGCCGGAGGCCGGTGGAGCCGCGCCGACATCGACGCCGGCCTGGCGGTACACGCCGGCCTGGCCCGCGCCGACGGCTGGTACTCCGACGGCCAGGAGCGCTCCTACGACTACTACTGCGGCTGGGCGCTGCACTTCTACCCGCTGGTGTGGGCGTCCCTCGCGGCCGAGCGGCCCCGCGCGGAACTGGTCGATGGCTGGCGCCGGGACCTGTCGCGGTTCCTGGACGACTACATCGGGCTGATCGGCGCCGACGGCTCCCCGGTGCTCCAGGGCCGCAGCCTGATCTACCGCATGGCGGCCGCGGCCCCGCTGTGGGTCGGCGCCTGGAGCGGCGCGACCGCGCTTGCGCCCGGGCGCATCCGCCGTGCCGCCTCGGGAATCCTGCGGCACTTCCACGACAACGGCGCCCTCGACGGCGGCCTGCTGTCGCTGGGCTGGCACCGCGCCTGGCCGTCGATGAGGCAGACCTACTCGGGAGGCGGTTCGCCCTACTGGGCGGCCAAAGGGTTCTTCGGCCTGGTCCTGCCACCCGACCACCCGGTGTGGACGGCCCGCGAGGAACCGCTTCCGGCGGAGGACGGCGGCCTCCAGCGCACCGTGCGGGCGCCGGGCTGGATCATCGGCACCGACCCCGGCGACGGCATCGCGCGCATCGTCAACCACGGGACGGACCACGCGCGCGAAGGCGACGTGCTCACCGACTCTCCGCTGTACGCACGCCTGGGATACTCGTCGGCCACCGTCCCGCCGCTGGTGGGAGGCACCCGCGACGCCCCGTTGGACAACAGCGTCGCGGTGCTCGACTCCTCCGGCGCGGCCACGCACCGCACCGGCTTCACCGCGCTCGGGGTGTTCCACGAGGGCGCGGTCGCCACGGCCGGTTCGCGCTGGCGGGCGCACTGGATCGATCCCTCGCAGGACACCGGCCGCGACCACGGGTCGGGCCGGCCGGGAACGGCGCGTCCGGGCCCGACACTGGAGGTCTGGTCCGCGGTGCGCGGCCCGGACGAGGTGCGCCTCGTACGCGTCGGCGACGAGCCGGCGCCGGACGGCCGCGGGTGGCGGCTGCGTGTGGGCGGCTGGCCGGTCCTGCGCGAACACGGACCCGCAACCTCGGTTGAGGCGCTGACCGACCACGCCGGGCTCGTGTCGGGCACCGAGCACCTGGGCGACGCCGGCCCGCTGGAGGGGGAGACCGCGGTGCCCTGGGTGTGCGCCGACGTCGCACCCGGCGAGGTCATGGCCTGCCTGGTGCGGCTGGGCGCCGAGGCGGCGGCCGCGCCGCGGCCGCGGGTGCGGATCGAGGCGGGGGGTGCCGTCCTCACCTGGCCGGACGGGGTCGAGGCGCGGGTCGCCCTGCACGGCTGAGCGCCGGGCGGCACGCGGACGCGGGGCGGACGAGCGCGGTGCCGTCCCCGCGTCGGACGGGTTCGCAGCACCGGCGCGGCGGGGTTCCCTGTCGACATGGGGATACGGCGACGAGTCGGCGTATCGGCAGGTCGACGGGCCGGCGGGCCCGGTTCGGCGGCGCCGCCTCCGCGTCCGGCGGCGCGTCCCGGGCCGCTCGCGCGGATTCCTCCCGCGGATTTCAGGGCGCGGTGTCGATCCGCGGGCACCCTGATCGTGTAGGGGGTGAGAGGCCGGAACGAGGACCGGCCCCGAAGCCCGAGGAGGAGCGTCATGGCCCACTACCTGCTCAGCATCTACCAGCCCGACGGACCCGCCCCGGAGCCCGACGTGCTCGACCCGATCATGCGCGAGGTGGCGGCGGTCGACCAGGAGATGCGCGACGCCGGCGCATGGGTGTTCGCCGGAGGCCTGCACGAGGCGTCCACCGCCACGGTGGTGCGGGCCCGGGGCGACGAGGCGACCATGACCGACGGTCCCTTCGCGGAGGGCAAGGAGCACATCGGCGGGTTCACCGTCGTCGCGGCCGACGACCTGGACGCCGCGCTGGAGTGGGGCCGCAAACTGGCCCGCGCCACGACGCTGCCGATCGAGGTCCGGCCGATGCAGGGGGGAAGCTGCGGGTGAGTACCCGCGGTCCGGCGGTCTCACCCGCGGAGGTCGAGCGCGTCTTCCGCGAGGAGCACGCCCGCGCGGTAGCCGTCCTGGTTCGCCGCTTCGGCGACATCGACCTCGCCGAGGAGGCGGTCCAGGAGGCCTTCGCCGCCGCGCTGCGGCACTGGCCCGCGCGGGGCCTGCCGCCGCGGCCGGCCGGCTGGATCATCACCACCGCCCGCAACCGCGCCGTTGACCGGCTGCGCAGCGACGCGCTGCGGGCGCAGCGGCACGCGCAGGCGGCCCTGCTGCACGACCCCGACGGGCCGCCCGAGGAGGGTCCCGTGCACGACGACCGCCTGCGCCTGGTCTTCGTCTGCTGCCACCCCGCGCTCTCGCCGAACGCGCGGGTCGCCCTCGCGCTGCGGCTGCTGGGCGGCCTGACCACGGCCGAGATCGCCCGCGCCTTCCTGGTGCCCGAGGCCACGATGGCCCAACGGCTGGTCAGGGCCAAGAGCAAGATCAGGGACGCGCGCATCCCCTATCGTGTACCCCGCGACGCCGACCTGCCGGACCGGCTGCGCCACGTGCTGGCCGTCGTCTACCTCATCTTCAACGAGGGCTACGCGGCGACCTCCGGGCCGGAGCTCGTCCGCGACGACCTCTGCGCCGAGGCGGTGCGCCTGGGCCGGCTGCTGGCCGAGCTGATGCCCGACGAACCCGAGGTGTGGGGCCTTCTGGCGCTGATGCTGCTCACCGAGTCGCGCCGGCCCGCGCGCACCGCCGCCGACGGCTCCCTGGTGCCGCTGTCCGAGCAGGACCGCGGCCGGTGGGACGCCGCCCTCATCGCCGAGGGCCAGGCGCTGGTGCGCCGCTGCCTGCGCCGCGGGGCTCCGGGGCCGTACCAGGTCCAGGCGGCGATCAGCGCCGTGCACAGCGACGCCGCAACCGCCGCCGCCACCGACTGGGAGCAGATCGTGCAGCTGTACGACCGGCTCTACGCCCTCACGCCGACGCCGATCGTCGCCCTGCACCGCGCAGCGGCGCTCGCCGAGACCCGGGGACCGGCGGCGGCCCTGGATGTCGTCGACGGCCTCGACCTCGGCGGGCACCACATCTTCCACGCGGTCCGGGCCGATCTCCTCCGCCGCCTCGGCCGCACCGGCGAGGCCGCCGAGGCCTACGCCGCGGCGCGCGCCCGCACGGACAACGCCGCCGAGCAGGCGTTCCTGCAGAGCAGGAGCGACACACTGCCGCGCTGAGGGCGCCCGCGGAGGTGTCCCCGACCCCCCGGAGCGCGGAGCAGGACGGCGGGCGGCGCGCGTCTCCACGTCGCCGCATCGACATGGCGACTCTCGCTCCGCGAGCGGGGGCGACCGGCCGCCGGGACACGCGACGACGGATCGGCCGGGGTCGTCATGTCACCACGTCGACATGCGCCCGATCCGCCCGATCCGCCCGTCCGCGCCCGCGCCGGGAAGCGCCGTGGCAGCGCGCGGCCGACCGGCCGGGGCGAAACGGCGACACGGCGACACATCCGCATGCCGACAGGCCGACACCCGCACGTCCGAACGAGACCCCCGCAGGAGCACGCCGATCACGGGATCGGCACGCCCGGAACGGAGATAGGACCACATGACCACCGGCCCCGAACGCTCCGTCGTCATCACCGGCGGACCCGGCTCAGGCAAGAGCACGCTGATCGAGCACCTCGGCGCGCTGGGGTTCGCCTCCTCGCCGGAGGTGGGACGCGCCGTCATCCGCGACCAGACCGCCATCGGCGGCCGCGCCCTGCCCTGGAGGGACCCGGACCTGTTCGCCGAGGTGATGCTGTCCTGGGAGATACGCGCGCACGGCCTCGCGGCGGCATTCGGCGCGACCGTGCTGTTCGACCGGGGCGTCGTCGACGTCGCCGGATACCTGCGCGTCGCGGGCCGCCCGGTGCCCGAGCACGTGCACGCGGCCGCCCGCCGCTTCCGCTATCACCGCACGGTCTTCATCGCCCCGCCGTGGCCGGAGATCTACCGGACCGACACCGAACGCCGCCAGTCCCCCGACGAAGCCGAGCGCACCCACGCCGCGATGGTCGACGCCTACACGGAGTACGGCTACGACCTGGTCGAGCTGCCCCGAGCGCCGGTGGCGGAGCGGGCCCGGTTCATGTCCGCGCAGCTGGCCGGGTGACCTGGTCTCCTGGCGCAAGCGGCTTTTCCGAATACGCTGTGCCCATGATGAGCTCGGGAACGGGACGCATGCGGAATGGGATGGCGGCTACGGCCGTCGCGGCCCTGGCGGTCGGGGCGGCGCTTGTCGGCTGCACCCCCGAACAGCGGGAGGCGCTCTTCGGCGGGGTCGCGGCCGAAGGGCTGCGCATCGCCGCCGAGGACGCGTTCGCGTCAGCGGGCTTCCCCATCGAGGGGGAGCTCGACTGCCAGGTCGAGGAGGCCAAGGAAGGCAAGTTCTCGGCGGACTGCAGCGGGACGACACAGCAGGGGGCCGACGTCGCGTTCACCGGCTCCTTCGACAGCGGCGACACCGACTTCACCAACGGTGTCCAGGGCGAGTTCACCGGAAAGGTCGGGGGCGAGACCGTGTTCAGCACCGACTGCCTCGGCTGCGGCGGCCAGGGCGGCTAGCGCCGGCGGTCCCGCACCTCTGAGACCGACGGCCCCCTGCCGCGTGCCGGCAGGGGGCCGCGCGCATCTCAGGTCCGCCGGTCGACGAGTCCCTGGGTGCCGAGGACGGAGAGCAGTTCGAGCTGCTCCGCGGCGCCGGTGCCGATCGCCGGAGTGAACCACAGAAGGCGCTGGCGGCCGTCCTCACTGACCAGGTTGAGGCAGTTGACCTCGACGACGCCCAGCTCCGCGTGGACGATGCGCTTGCGGTCGTTGCGGCGGACGGCGACCTCGTGCCGGTCCCACAGCGCGACGAACTCCGGGCTCCGGTTCCGCAGCTCGGCCACCAGCCGGGCGGCCTCCTCGTCGCGCCCGCCCCGGCGTGCGACGGCGGCGCGCAGGTCGGCGACGAACGTCCGGGACTGGTGCGCGTGGTCCTCGTCCGGGTACAGGGAGCGCGCCGCGGGGTCGGCGAACCAGCGGTAGACGAAGCTCGCTTGCGGCTCCGACGGTTCGGGGGCCGCGCCGAGCAGCGCGACGGCGAGGGGGTTCTGCACGAGCGTGACGTGCAGGTCGGTGATGACCTGGGCGGGTGTGCCGGCGAGCCGGTCGAGGAGGTCCAGCATGCCGGGGTGGACGTGCGACGCCGGACCGCCCGCGGGCGGGACCGGCCGCCCCGCCAGGTGGTACAGGTGGTCGCGCTCGTCCCATGTCAGCCGCAGCGCGCGGGCGAACGCGGCCACCATCTGCTCGGAGGGCTGTGCGCCGCTGCCGCGCTCCAGCTCCGTGTAGTAGTCCACCGAGGCGCCGGCCAGCCGCGCGACCTCGTCGCGGCGCAGGCCGGGGACCCGGCGCCGCGGCCCCTCGGGCAGGCCGACGTCGGGAGGGCGGATCCGATCGCGCCGCGACTTCAGGAACGCTCCCAGTTCAACCAGGTTCATGCCCTCAGTCTCCGCCCTCTCCGCGGCGGCAGCCAGGGGACGCCGTCCCCAGGGTGAAGGGCCTACTGGCTACCCGCCGCCGGGCGCTCCAGGCTCGTGGTGTCGCCGCAAGAACGGAGTAGCACCATGACCGGGTCACAACCCAGGGTCGCCGTCGTGACCGGAGGCTCGCGCGGTATCGGCCGCGAGATCGCGGGCCGCCTCGCCGCCGACGGCTTCGCCGTCGCCGCCGCCTACTCGTCGTCCAGCGAGCTTGCCGACGAGGCGGTCGCGTCGGTGCGGAAGGCCGGCGGGCGGGCGATCGCCGTTCGGGCCGACGTCGCCGACGAGACCGACGTCTCGGAACTCTTCGACGCGGCCGAGACCGCGTTCGGCGGTGTGGACGCCGTGGTGCACGCCGCGGCCCGGTTCGCCCTGTCGAGCGTCGCCGACCTGGACCTCGACGTCCTGGACGACCTGCACCGCACCAACATCCGCGGCACGTTCGTCGTCGCGCAGCAGGCCGCGCGGCGCCTGCGGAGCGGCGGCGCGCTCATCACGTTCTCGACCTCGGTGGTCGGCCTCGCCTTTCCCGAGTACGGCGCCTACAGCGCCAGCAAGGGGGCGGTCGAGGCGCTGACGAGGGTCCTGGCGCGCGAGCTTCGCGGCAGGGACGTCACCGTCAACGCCATCGCCCCCGGCCCGACCGCCACCGATCTGTTCCTGGACGGAAAGGACGACGAGACCGTCGCCCGGCTTGCCGCCCGGCCGCCGCTGGAGCGGCTCGGCACGCCCGCGGACATCGCCGAGGTCGCCGCCTTCCTCGCCGGCCCGCGGGGGCACTGGATCAACGGCCAGGTGGTCCGGGCCAACGGCGGCATCGTCTGAGCGCAGCCGCCGAGGCAGCGCAGCGCCGTCGCGGGAGCGCGACGGCGAACCCCAGCGGAAGGAGAGCACGCAGTGCCGTACGCGAACTTCAAGGTCCCCGCCGGATCCCTGAGCGCGGAGGAGAAGGAGCGCATCGTCCACCGCACCACCGACCTCTACGCCGAGATCTACGGCGAGCGGGCCCGGCCCACCACGATGGTGCTCATCGAGGAGGTACCCGACGGAGGCTGGGGGATCGGAGGGGGCGTCCTCACCCTCGCCATGATCCAGGGCGACGGCTGAGGCAGAGCCCTCTTCCGGCCGTCCACGGGGGCTCGTGCCGGGACCGCGGACCGCCACGCGCGACAAGCCGCCATGTCGACACGTCGCCGAATCGATCGGCGGCCGTGCGGAACGCCGTCCCGCTCGAAGGCGGCGGTGCGGCGTTCCGCCGGGCCCTACGGCGCTTCGACGACGGCGACTTCCGGCGCCTCGTACGACGCCAACTCGATGACCGCGAACGCGACGTCCGCCGGCACCTCGAACACCACGTCGTAGCCGGTCGAGGTGCCGGGGTTGATCTCGTCGGCGAAGGTGCAGATCTCCGTGTGCGTTTCGAAGGACCGCCCGTCCGCGGAGTAGCCGCGCACCTCGCCGGGGTCGACGGCGGGCATGCTCGCGGACTTGCCGACGTTCTCGGCCTCGATGTCCATCACCAGGAACCGGGCGCCGTCGGCGGGCTGGTAGGTGCCCATGCAGTCCTGGTCGTTGTAGCTGTCGGCCGCCTCGATTCCGGTGATCGTGTACTCGAACAGGCCGTCGCTGGGCGAGGTGGGATCCGGCGGCCCGGCGGGCTCGGCCTCGCCCGCCTGCTCCTGTTCCGGGGCTGCGCCGGCGCCTTGGC
Source organism: Streptomonospora halophila (assembly GCF_039542725.1). Lineage (NCBI taxonomy): Bacteria > Bacillati > Actinomycetota > Actinomycetes > Streptosporangiales > Nocardiopsidaceae > Streptomonospora > Streptomonospora halophila. Next base: position 29,301 of record NZ_BAABIK010000018.1, read on the forward strand.
CGAGGTCCTGTTGGAGGTTCTGAGCCGCCTGTTCGAATCCGGCGGTCAAATAGCGCTGGTAGGAGAGCCATCCGGTACCGCATCCGATGACGAACGCGGCCACGACAGCGATCGCGGGGATGATCCATCGGGGACGGGCGCGGGGTGAACTCGGCACCGCGGACTGCTGCGGGGCATCGGGGGCGGCCATGGGGGAGTCCTTTCTGAGCTGGGGTTTTGACGATACGGATGGGAGCGCGGGCGCGTAGGCGATGGCCGGGTGCGGCCGGTGTGTACTCCTGAGGACGGTGTTCGCGTCGCTCAGCGGTGATCGGAGCGCCGTCGATGTCGGTCGGCGCCCGCGTCGGCGCCGCGGATCGTTCGTCATCACGGACTCACGGGCTTTCGCGGGTCATGGAACGACGCGGAGGACCGCGCTGATCGCGGCTGCTCCGTGGCCATCGGCGACAAGCCGCCATGTCGACACGTCGGCACGTCGCCGTGTCGGCGCGTCGGCATGTCGGGCGCACGCAAGAGGTCGCTTGCCGCGCTCGGGGAGCGGTGTTGAGGTGGGGAAGGGCCCGTCGGCCCGTCGGGTCGCGCCCGCTGCGCGCCGCGGGCCGGAGACCGGGCGACGGTTCACCCGGGCCCGTCCGCGGGCAAAAAAATCTCCGGCGCGATGTCGAGAATCCGCGACCGGCTCCGTCCCCGGGGTGAACGCGGCGACAATGGGTCGCACCAGAACCGGGGAGAGACACGATGGCCAAGTACTTGCTGCTCAAGCACTACCGAGGCGCTCCGGCTTCGGTCAACGACGTTCCCATGGACCAGTGGACGCCGGAGGAGATCTCGGCGCACATGCAGTACATGCAGGACTTCGCAGACCGGCTGGAGGGGACCGGCGAGTTCGTCGACGGCCAGGCGCTCGCCCCCGAGGGGATGTTCGTCCGGTACGACGGCGAAGGGCGCCCGCCGGTCACCGACGGCCCCTTCGCCGAGACCAAGGACCTCATCGCCGGCTGGATGGTGATCGACGTCGACAGCTATGAGCGCGCCGTCGAGCTGGCCGGGGAGCTGTCGGCCGCGCCCGGCGCGGGCGGAAAGCCGATCCACGAGTGGCTCGAGGTGCGCCCGTTCCTGACCTCGCACCCCACGACCACGGAGTGACCTCGGATGAACGAGGCCCTGATCCGGAGCCTCACACCGAGCGTGCTCGGAATCCTCGTCCGCCGCGGAGCCGGCTTCGCGGCGGCCGAGGACGCCGTGCAGGACGCTCTGGTCGAGGCGGTCCGCGTCTGGCAGCCCGACCCGCCGCGGGACCCGAAGGGCTGGCTGGTCACCGTGGCCTGGAACCGGTTCCTCGACGCTACCCGCGCGGACAGCGCCCGCCGCCGGCGCGAGGACCTCGTCGACGAGGAGCCGGCGCCCGGGCCCGCGGCCGCAGTGGACGACACGCTCCAGCTCTACTTCCTGTGCGCCCACCCCTCACTGACGCCGTCGTCGGCGGTCGCACTCACGCTGCGCGCCGTCGGCGGGCTGACCACCCGCCAGATCGCCCGTGCCTACCTGGTGCCCGAGGCGACCATGGCGCAGCGCATCAGCCGCGCTAAGCGCACGGTCTCCGGCGTGCGGTTCGACCGGCCCGGCGACGTCGCCACCGTGCTGCGCGTCCTCTACCTGGTCTTCAACGAGGGCTACTCCGGCGACGTCGACCTCGCCGCCGAGGCCATCCGGCTCACCCGGCGGCTCGCGGCCGCGTTCGACCATCCCGAGGTGGCGGGGCTGCTCGCCCTCATGCTGCTCCACCACGCCCGGCGCGCCGCCCGGATCGCGTCCGACGGCTGCCTGGTGCCGCTCGCCGAGCAGGACCGCGGCCGGTGGGACACCGGGTCGATCGCCGAGGGGGTCGCGATCCTGCAGGCGGCCCTCGCCCGCGACCGACTCGGCGAGTTCCAGGCCCAGGCCGCCATCGCGGCACTCCACGCTGACGCCCCTACCGCCGAGGAGACCGACTGGGTGCAGATCGTCGAGTGGTACGACGAGCTCGCGCGCCTGACCGACAGCCCGATCGTCCGGCTCAACCGCGCGGTGGCCGTGGGCGAGGCCCGCGGCCCGCGCGCCGGACTCGCGGCGCTTGCGGCACTGGACGACACGCTGCCCCGCCACGCCGCGGTGGCGGCCTACCTCCACGAGCGCGACGGAGACACGGCGACGGCGGCGCGGTTGTACGCCGAAGCGGCCCGGAAGGCACCCAACCTCGCCGAACGCGACTACCTGACCCGCCAGGCGGCCCGCCTCAACACCCGCCGGTCCCGCTGAAGGACCGCGCCGGATGCGCCCGCGGCGGTCTTCGGCGCGGCCCGCGGCCCGCGGCCGAGGTGGCGACGGCCCCGCCCGCCTCCGGCACCGTCCGCGGCAAACCGCCATGTCGACACGTCGGCGAATCGATCGGCGGCCGAGTCGCCCGGTGCCTTAGGGCGGGATGGCACCTCGGCCGCACACCGCCGAGTGCAGCGGGGGCCGGGGCGGGGTGGGGCGGCGTGGGCGGGACGACAATCACCGGCTGTTTTCCGTACATATCCCCGCAAAATCGATCGCCGGCGTGGCTGCCGCCTAATGCGGGGGGTAGGGAGCGAGCGTGGCTCTACGTGAAGGGGGTGAGCCACATGTCGACGCCGACACCCACATCCACGGCCGCGGCGATCCACCAGGACATGTTCGACGCGGCCATGAGGCACGACTACGAGCGGCTTCGCGCGCTCATGCACCCCGACTACGTCTTTACCGGTTCTGACGGGGTGGAGCGGGGCGCGGACGACTCCGTCGCCATCGCCGAGGGCTACACCAGCGCGTTTCCCGACGCCTCTCTCGAAGTCATGCACAGCTGGACCCCGACTCCGCAGGTGTCCGTCTTCGAGCTCCGGGTCCGCGGCACTCACCAGGGCGAGTTCAACGGGCTCCAGCCCACGGGCCGCCGGATCGAGATGGTGTTCTGCAACGTGGTCGAGGTCAGCGAGGGGAAGCTGTACCGCGAACGTGAGTACATCGACGTGCAGTCACTGATGCAGCAGCTGGGCGCTGTGCCCGAGCCGCGAAGCGGCACCGAGACGTGACGTCCCGACACGTCGCCGACAGCCGACACGCCTGGCATGACGGTCGAAGCGGGAGGGGCCTTCTGACCCCGGTGTGACTCGCTACATCGGCACCGACGGTCAGAAGGCTCTCGTGCGCCCCGGCCCGGCCCACCGCAACCGCCGACCGCATGCACAGTCCAGTCCCTCATACACCCGCGAAGCGGAGCGCGGCGTGGACCACCGCCCGCCTCCCCACCGCTCGGACACCCATCCCGAGCGCTTCTCAGGAGGCGCGGCCGGAGTATCGCGCTAGTCCTCGCCTTCGGTTGTGGCGCTTGTGTGGCGCACGCAGCCATGAAGAAGGCCCCTGCCGGTGATTCGGCAGGGGCCTTCTTGCAGCTTATGCGGGTGGGCGTACCAGGACTTGAACCTGGGGCCTCATCCTTATCAGGGATGCGCTCTAACCGACTGAGCTATACGCCCGCGTTCCGGGTGGAACTCTACCGCACTCGGTGTACCTGGGCGAACCCGGTTCGGGTGCTGGCGGGAGGGTCGGGCCACCCCGTCGGGTGGCCTCTCCTCGCTTCGATCCTATCGCCTTGGCAGGGATGCTCGGGACTTCGGGCGGTCGCTGTGCCGGTGTCTTACTCGGACTCGGAAAGGGTGATGTCCACGCCGCCGACCAGGTCGGCCGCGAGGTTGTAGAGCATGGCGCCGATGGTGGACAGCGACGTGATGAGGATGATGTTCAGGGCCCCGATCAGGCCGGTGTAGCCCAGTACGCGTCCCGGCGAGAACCACTCCTCCGGGCGGAGGTTGAGCTCGTCGCCCTCGCCTCCCTCGGTGAGGGAGCTGATCAGGTCGGTGATCGCGTCGAAGACGCCGAGCCCCGACAGGATGCCGTAGAGCACGATCACGGCGACGAAGAGGATGATGAAGCACACCAGGGAGATGACGAAGCTGAACCGCATCACCGACCACGGCTCCACGCGGCTCACCGCCAGGTGGGCCTTGCGCGTGGACTTGGCTGCCTTGACCGTGGTCGCGGGTCCGTTCGGCGCCATCATGGACACCCCCCTTTGCTCGGCCTTCGCCATCGCGGGGGACGTGCTCGCGGCCGAACCGCTGTCGCCGCCCGAATCTCCCGCCGAGGCCGACGCGCCGGCGGTCCCCGAACCGCGCGGTGTGCTCGACTTGCTCGGTTCCCCTTGGGGGTCAGTACCCGTTTTCCCGGTGGATCCGCTGTTCGAGGGGCTCGCGGACGTGGCGGACGTGCCCGCGGAGGAGCCCGGGGACTTCGACTTGCCCGAGGAACCCCACGCACCGGAGCCCGAGAACACGGACGACTTGCCCGACGCCGGTGTTTTCGACTTCGCCGACGTGTCGCCGGACTCGCTCGCCGACCCCGCGGACGACGGCCCGCTGCCCGCGGATCCCGTCCCGGTGCCCGCGGACTTCGATGCGCTGGAGGAGGTCGAGCCGGACGACGGCGCCGACGAAGCCGCCGACGTCGTGGAAGCCCGGCTCGCCGACGCCGAGGACGTCGAGGGGACCGAGGAACCGGTCGAGGACGACGAAGAGGACGAGGAAGACGAGGCGGCGGACGTGCTCGACGCGCTTCCGGCGGATGTCGACTTGTCCGCACCGCTTGTCGACTTGTCGGCGGGCTTCTTGTCGGCGGGCTTCGTCGACGTGTCCGCCGCCGGTCCCGGCTTCTTCGCTCCGCTGCCGCCGCCGGCGGCGCTGGTGGACGTGGTACTCGACTTGCTCGACGCGCCCGATCCGCTCGGGGTCGAGCCGCCGGATGCCGTCGGGGACTCGGGGCCCTCCGCGGCGGTCGACGCCTGACCGGAGCCGGCGGACGGGCCGGCGGAGTCCGCCTTGTCGCCGCTCGCTCCGCTCGCGCGGTCCGTGCTCTTCTTGTCGGCCCCGGCCCCGGTTGCGCCGGTCCCGGAGCTCGCGGAACCCTTGGAACCCTTGGCGTCCTTCGCGCTCGCGGATGAGGCCGCGCCGCTCGCACCGCTCGCACCGGTCGCGCCGGCCTTCCCGGCCCCGGCGCCTTCATCGGCCGCCTTCGCGCTCTCACCCCGCCCGGAGCTATCGGCGCTTTCAGAACCCTCAGCGCCTTCGGCGTCGTCGGCGCCCTTGGCGCTCGCGGCGGCCGACTTCGTCTCGCCGGAGCCGCCGGCTGCGCCCTTGCGCTCCGCGGACGTGCTCGACGGCTTCCCCGACGACGCGCTGCCCGGCTCGCCCTTCGAGGCGGCCTCGGCGGAGGGGGCGGTTGCCTCACCCGCCTCGGTGGTGGCGGCCTGTTCCGTCCCCGCCGTCGTCGTTTCCGTACTCAGGGCGCCGTCTGCTGCGGACTCCTCGTGAGCGGCGGACTGCCGTTCGGTGTTATCAGACATAGCCACGTTACCGCTGGACTTCCTTGTGACGGTGGAACAGGGTCAAGGGGGAGGATCGATCGATCCGCGGCCGGACTCCGCACCGGCGGACGACACTGCCACGGGGGCAAACTCTATGCCCGATTCGTCGGTCGGCCGAAACAGCGCGCGGAGGGCGGCCGATACCGCCCTCCGCGATGCGTCTCGGTCCTGCCGTGGAGTCTACGGGTGTCCGGCCACGCGCCGATCTCGCCGCGGTTCCGGCCGGACCGGCGCCGCCCCGCTCACACGCGGCCCGGCACGCGTCAGCCTGCGCAACCGGGCTTGCGGGACGATACGCCCCCGCCGGATCCGGCCCCGACTCCGGCCCGGTCAGGCCTGTGTCTCACCCGGGGCCTCACCCGGATCGCCGTTGTCGACGACCTCGGGTGCCTCAGCGGTTTCGGACTCCGGCACGCCCTCCGCGGACACGTCCGCCACGCCGGTCTCATCCGTGCCGGCCTCGCCCGCGTCGACCTCCACGTCGTCGGCCTCGGCGTTGCGCGCGACCGCGACCACGTGGTTGCCCTCGCCCAGGTTCATCAGCCGCACGCCCATGGTCGTGCGCCCCGACCGCTTGATCTCCGAGCAGCGGGTCCGGATGACCCCGCCCGACGACGTGATCGCGAAGACCTCGTCCTTCTCCGGAGAGACCATCTGAGCGCCCACGAGCTTGCCGCGCGCCTCGACCACCTTGGCGGTCAGCACGCCCTTGCCGCCGCGGTTCTGCACCGGGTACTGGTCGGCGGGCGTCCGCTTGGCGTAACCGCCCTCGGTGGCGACCAGGACGTCGGAGGGTCCGTCGGACTCGCGGACGACGTCCATGCTCAGCAGGTAGTCGTCCTCCAGGAAGCGCATCCCGATGACGCCGCTGGTGGCGCGCCCCATCGGCCGCAGGGACTCGTCGGAGGCCGGGAACCGGATCGCCTGGGCGTCGCTGCTGATCAGCAGCAGGTCGTCGGTGGCGAACACCAGCCGCGCCGCGATCAGCTCGTCCTCGTCGCGCAGGTTGATGGCGATGATCCCGGCCGAGCGCGCGGAGTCGAAGTCCTCCAGCCGCGACTTCTTCACCAGCCCCTGGCGGGTGGCCAGCACCAGGTACGGCGCGTCGTCGTACCCGCGCAGCGCCATCACCTGGGCGATCTCCTCGTCCGGCTGGAACTCCATCAGGTTGGCGACGTGCTGGCCGCGGGCGTCGCGGGCCGCTTCGGGCAGCTCGTAGGCCTTGATGCGGTAGACGCGCCCCTTGTTCGTGAAGAACAGGATCCAGTTGTGCGTGGTGGTCACGAAGAAGTGCTGGACGATGTCGTCCTGCCTCAGCTGGGCACCGCGCACGCCCTTGCCGCCGCGCTTCTGCGCGCGGTAGCCGTCGAGCCGCGTGCGCTTGGCGTAGCCGCCGCGGGAGATGGTGACGACCACGTCCTCCTCGGCGATGAAGTCCTCCATACGCATATCGCCCTCGAAGGGGATGATGTGCGTGCGGCGGTCGTCGCCGTACTTCTCGACGATCTCGGTGAGCTCGTCGCTGACGATGCTGCGCTGCCGCTCCGGCGAGCCGAGGATGTCGTTGTAGTCCGCGATATGGGACATCAGCTCGTCGTACTCGTCGGTGAGCTGCCGGCGCTCCAGTGCCGCGAGCTTGCGCAGCTGCATGTCCAGGATCGCCCGCGCCTGGACGTCGTCGATCTCCAGCAGCCCCATCAGGCCGGTCTTGGCCTCGTCGGCGGAGGCGCTGCCGCGGATCAGCGAGATGACCTCGTCGATGCGGTCGATGGCGCGCAGCAGCGCCCGCAGGATGTGGGCGCGCTCCTCGGCCTTGCGCAGCAGGTAGCGCGTGCGCCGGACGATGACCTCGATCTGGTGCTCGACCCAGAAGCGGATCAGCTGGTCCAGCCGCAGCGTGCGCGGCACACCGTCGACCAGCGCCAGCATGTTCGCGCCGAAGGTCTCCTGCAGCTGGGTGTGCTTGTACAGGTTGTTCAGCACGACCTTGGCGACCGCGTCGCGCTTGAGCACGATGACCAGTCGCTGGCCGGTCCGCCCGCTGCTCTCGTCCTTGACGTCGGCGATGCCGGAGACCTTGCCGTCCTTGACCAGCTCGGCGATCTTCAGCGCCAGGTTGTCCGGGTTCACCTGGTAGGGGAGCTCGGTGACGACGAGGGTCTGGCGCCCCCGCACGTCCTCCTCGACCTCGACGACGGCGCGCATCGTGATCGAACCGCGCCCGGTGCGGTAGGCCTCCTCGATGCCGCGGCGGCCCACGATCAGCCCGTTGGTGGGGAAGTCGGGGCCCTTGATCCGCGCCATCAGCGCGTCCAGCAGGGCCTCGTCGGAGGTCTCGGGGTTGGCCAGGTACCACTTGACGCCGTCGGCGACCTCGCGCAGGTTGTGCGGCGGGATGTTGGTCGCCATTCCCACCGCGATACCGGCGGAGCCGTTCACCAGGAGGTTGGGGAAGCGCGCGGGCAGTACGACGGGCTCCTGGGAGCGGCCGTCGTAGTTGGGCCGGAAGTCGACGGTCTCCTTGTCGATGTCCCGCAGCATCTCCATGGCCAGCGGCGCGAGCTTGCACTCGGTGTAGCGCATGGCCGCGGCGGGGTCATTGCCGGCGGAGCCGAAGTTGCCGTTGCCGTCGACCAGCGGCATCCGCATGGACCACGACTGCGCGAGGCGGACGAGGGTGTCGTAGATCGCGCTGTCGCCGTGCGGGTGGTAGTTGCCCATCACGTCGCCGACGACGCGGGCGCACTTGAAGTACCCGCGGTCGGGCCGGTACCCGCCGTCGTACATCGCGTACAGCACCCGCTGGTGAACGGGCTTCAGGCCGTCGCGTACGTCCGGCAGTGCCCGCCCGACGATGACCGACATCGCGTAGTCGAGGTAGCTGCGCTGCATCTCGACCTGGATGTCGACCGGCTCGACGCGCTGGCCCGGGCCTTCCGCCTCTTCAGGAGCTTCCGGTGTGTTCGCATCCGTCACTGGATGTCGGTCCTTTTCTGGTGAGTCGTTCGCTGCCGTCGGGATGCGCGAGGAGTCAGATGTCCAGGAAGCGGACGTCCCGGGCGTTGCGCTGGATGAAGGAGCGCCGCGACTCGACGTCCTCGCCCATGAGCACGCTGAACATCTCGTCGGCCTGCGCCGCGTCGTCGAGGTTCACCTGGAGCAGGACCCGGCCCTCGGGGTCCATCGTGGTGTCCCACAGCTCCGTGGCGTTCATCTCGCCGAGGCCCTTGAAGCGCTGCACGAGGTCGCGCGGCCGGGGGTCGCGCTTGCCGGCGGCGATGCCGGCGTTGATCAGCTCGTCGCGCTCGCGGTCGGAGTAGGCGTAGTCGGCGTCCGAGCCGCGCTGGTCCCACTTGATCTTGTACAGGGGAGGCTGTGCGAGGTAGACGTAGCCGGCCTCGATCAGCGGCTTCATGAACCGGAACAGCAGCGTCAGCAGCAGCGTACGGATGTGCTGGCCGTCGACGTCGGCGTCGGCCATCAGGATGATCTTGTGGTACCTCAGCTTGGAGGCGTCGAAGTCGTCGTGGATCCCGGTGCCCAGGGCGGTGATGATCGCCTGGACCTCGTTGTTCTTCAGGATCCGGTCGATGCGGGACTTCTCGACGTTGAGGATCTTGCCGCGGATGGGCAGGATCGCCTGGTAGTGCGGGTCGCGCCCGCCCTTGGCCGAGCCGCCGGCGGAGTCGCCCTCGACGATGTAGACCTCGGACTTCTCCGGCTCGGTGGACTGGCAGTCCGACAGCTTGCCCGGCAGGGAGGTGGACTCCAGCAGGGTCTTGCGCCGGGTGAGGTCGCGCGCCTGGCGAGCGGCGATGCGGGCGCGGGCCGCCTGACTGGCCTTGGTGACGATGTCCTTGGCCTCGCCGGGGTTGCGCTCGAACCAGTCGCGCAGGTGCTCGTGCGTGACGCGCTGCACGAACGACTTGGCCTCGGTGTTGCCGAGCTTGGTCTTGGTCTGCCCCTCGAACTGGGGATCGGCCAGCTTCACCGAGATGATCGCGGTCAGGCCCTCGCGGATGTCGTCGCCGGTGAGGTTGTCGTCCTTCTCCCGCAGGAGCTTTTGCTCGCGCGCGTAGCGGTTGACCACCGAGGTCAGCGCGGTGCGGAAGCCCTCCTCGTGCGTGCCGCCCTCAGCGGTGTTGATGGTGTTGGCGAAGGTGTGCACCGAGGAGGTGAAGGACTGGTTCCACTGCATCGAGATCTCGGCGGAGATCCCCTCGCCCTCCTCCTCGAAACCGATGATGGTGGCGTGGGCGGGGTCCTTCGTCGTGTTGATGTGCGCGACGAAGTCCGAGATGCCGTTCTCGTAGTGGTACGTCTGCACCAGGGGGGTGTCGCCGGTGAACTCCCGCCGCTCGTCGCGGATGGTGATGGACAGCCCCTTGTTCAGGAACGCCATCTCCTGCATGCGCCGCGCGAGGGTCTCGAAGCTGTAGGTCGTGGTCTCGAAGATCGAGTCGTCGGCCCAGAAGGTGGTCTGGGTGCCGGTCTCCGCGGTCTCCTCGTCCCGGGACAGGGGAGCGACCGGGCGGGCCGTGAGGTAGCTCTGCCGCCAGACGCTGCCGTCGCGGCGGATCTCGACCTCCAGGCGGGACGAGAGCGCGTTGACCACGGTGACGCCGACTCCGTGCAGGCCGCCCGAGACCGCGTAGGATTTGCCGTCGAACTTGCCGCCCGCATGCAGCGTGGTGTGGATGACCTCCACGGCGGGACGTTTCTCGACCGGGTGGAGGTCGACGGGCATACCGCGGCCGTTGTCGGCCACCCGCACGCCGCCGTCGTCCTGCAGGGTCACCTCGATGGCGGTCGCGTAGCCCGCGAGCGCCTCGTCGACCGAGTTGTCCACAACCTCGGAGACCATGTGGTGGAGACCGCGCTCACCGGTCGACCCGATGTACATGCCGGGGCGTTTGCGTACCGCCTCGAGCCCTTCAAGAATCGTGATCGCTGAAGCGTCGTAGGCCAAGTGGAAACACCCTCCTGCTGGGGACGCGTCCCGTCCGGTGCCCCCGGGACATGGGGAGGCCAACCGGGCAGCCCGCCACGCAGCGCACGCCGGTACCGTCGGTACCCGCGCCTGGACATCGCGTGCCGCCCCGGTTCCCACCGCCCTCTCCTCTTGGGGCGGGCTATACCGGCGGAAGCGTCCGAAGAACTCCTCCCATGATACCGCGCGCACAGCCGGAAAGTGGCATTCGCGGCGCTGTGCCGCCCGACAACGGGTGAACAGACCGGGACCGGACTCCCTACACGCGGACACCCCCGCCGACAATTCCCCGCGCGGTTCAGCGCCGCTGAGCGGTACCCGCTTCCCCAAGCGGGAGTCAACCGGGCGTGAGCGATCCGTGACCCAGGGCCCCTCAGCGGGCCCGCCGGGGCCCGGGACCGCGGCCGCGCCCCGGCGCCTGGACCTTGATCGAGTGCACGGTCCCGTGGCCCAGCTCCTCGTTGAGCCTGCGCAGCAGGTCGCGCACCATCGCGCGGGCGTGGGCGGCCATGGTCGCCGAGTCCGCGGCGATCACCAGCTCGCCCTCCTCATAGGAGACCGGGCGCAGGTGCTGGGCGTTGTAGTCGCCGACGATCTCGTTCCACCGCCCGAAGACGCCGCCCACCGCGACCTGCTCCTGCCAGCCGTGCTCGGCGAGCCACGCACGCACGGCGTCGCCGAACAGCTGCGGCTCGTTGCGTGAGCGCACGGCCCTGCGGCGCGCCCGCCGGGGCCGCTGTTCGGGAGAGGCGCCGCGCTCGCGGGCGGCGGCCCTGGCCTGGGCCAGCGCCTGGCGCGCCAGGTCGGCACCCGTGGGAGCGGGCGCCTCGCCGGAGGGGGAGGGGACCGGGGTGTCCTCACTCACGTTCGACGCTCCCTTCGGCGACGCGGAAGCGCGCGCCCTGCAGCTCGGGCGGGATGTCCTCGGCGACGGCGGCGCTGACCAGCACCTGCTCGGCGTGGCGGACGTGCTCGGCCAGGCGGCTGCGGCGTTCGGCGTCCAACTCGGCGAAGACGTCGTCGAGCAGCAGGACCGGGTCGTCGCCGTCGGCCCGCAGCAGCTCGAAGCCCGCCAGGCGCAGCGCCAGCGCGTAGGACCAGGACTCGCCCTGGCTGGCGTAGCCCTTGGCCGGCAGCTCGTCCAGGCGCAGGTGGAGGTCATCGCGGTGCGGGCCGACGAGGCTCACGCCGCGCTGCAGCTCCTGGACGCGGTTCTCGGCCAGCGCCTCGCGCAGCATCGCCGCCAGCTGCTCGCGGTCGAGCGGCGGATGCTCGTCGGGCCCGGCCGCCGAGGAGCGGTACTGCAGCACCGGCGGCCCGCCGGCCGTTGTCAGCTCGCCGTAGGCCTTGGCCGCCAGCGGCTGGAGCTCGGCCACCAGGCCCAGGCGCGCGGTGAGCAGCTCGGCCCCCGCCACGGCGAGGTGCTCGTTCCACACCTCCAGTGTGGACAGGTCCGGCTCGCCCCGCTTGAAGAACTGCGCCGACGCGGACTTGAGCAGGGCGTTGCGCTGCTTGAGGACCCGCTCGTAGTCGCTGCGGACGCCCGCCAGCCGCGGTGTGCGGGCCACCAGCAGGTCGTCGAGGAAGCGGCGGCGCTCACCCGGGTCGCCCTTGACGAGCGCGAGGTCCTCCGGCGCGAACAGGACGGTACGCAGCACACCCAGGACCTCCCGGGGCCGGGTGGCCGGTGCCCGGTTCAGCCGCGCGCGGTTCGCCTTGCCCGGGTTGATCTCCAGTTCGACCACGGCCTGCCGGTCGTCCTTGACGATCGCGGCGCGCACGATCGCGCGCTCGGCATCCTTGCGGACCAGCGGCGAGTCGGAGGCCACCCGGTGGCTGCCCAGAGAGGCGACGTAGCCGATCGCCTCGACGAGGTTGGTCTTGCCCTGGCCGTTGGGGCCGACGAAGGTACTGATCCCGGGAGCGAGTTGCAGGTGGACCGACTCGTAGGACCGATAGTCGGCCAGTTGCAGGTGTGAAACGTACATCCGACCTCTCCTGCCTGACCCCCGGGAACCCCGGTGACCGTGCGCACCGTCCCGGTTTCACGTGAAACCGAAGCACGCCCGGCGCTTCCGCTGCGATGGGCCGGGCGAACCGGCCGCCGTTCTCCAGTCAACCGCGCCCCGGCGACTGGTTCGCGGGCTCCTCTGCGCGCCGCCGCGGCGGACCGGAGGGGCGGCGGGGGAGCGGTCAGCTCCGGGGCGTGCGCGCGGGGTCGTCGGCGGCCTTGGTCACCGCGTGCCCGCCGAACTGGTTGCGCAGGGCCGCTACGACCTTCATGGCGGGGCTGTCCTCCTGGCGCGAAGCGAAGCGCGCGAACAGCGCCGCCGAGATCACCGGCGCCGGAACGGCGTGGTCCACGGCCGCCTGCACCGTCCACCGGCCCTCGCCGGAGTCCTGTGCGTAGCCGCGGATGGCTTCGAGTTCGGGGTCCTCGCGCAGGGCGCGCACGAGCAGGTCGAGCAGCCAGGAGCGCACCACGGTGCCTTCGCGCCAGCTGTCGAAGGTGCCCGGGACGTCGTCGACGATGTCGGAGGCCGCCATCAGCTCGTAGCCCTCGGCGAAGGCCTGCATCATGCCGTACTCGATGCCGTTGTGCACCATCTTGACGAAGTGGCCCGCACCCACTCCGCCGGCGTGGACGTAGCCGCCGTCATCGGGGGTCAGCGCGCTGAAGACCGGCTCGGCGCGGGTGACGTCCTTGGGATCGCCGCCCACCATGATCCCGTAACCCTCTTCGCGGCCCCAGACACCGCCGCTGACACCGGCGTCGACGTAGCCGATGCCCATCTCGCGCAGGTCGTCGGCGCGGCGCCGGTCGTCCACGTAGTGGGAGTTGCCCCCCTCGATGACGAGGTCGCCCGGCTCCAGCACCTCGGTGAGGCTGGTGATGGTCTGCAGCGTCGGGGCTCCCGCGGGCACCATCAGCCAGATCGTGCGGGGCGCCTCCAGGCGCTGGGCGAGTTCGGAGAGGCTCGCCACGTCGCGCAACTCGGGGTCGAAGTCGAAGCCCACGACCTCGTGGCCCTTGTCGCGCAGACGACCGGCCATGTTGCCGCCCATCTTGCCGAGGCCGACCATCCCTAGCTGCATGCTCGTGTCTCCCCCAATTCGACCTGCGTCGGTGTGTGCGTGCTGCCCGGTGTCAACCCGACAGCCGGACCGGCATGATCAGGTACCGGTAGTCGGCGGCGGCCTCCTCGTCGGCGGGCTTGCCCGTGATGATGGCGGGCTTGGTGGAGGTCGTGAACTGGAGCCGGGCGACGTCGGAGTCGATGGCCGAAAGGCCGTCGAGCAGGAACGCGGAGTTGAAGGCGATCTGGACCTCGTCGCCCTCCATGGAGGCGTCCAGCGCCTCGACCGCCTGCGCCTCGTCGCCGGTGCCGGCCTCCAGCACCACCTGGCCCTCGCTGAAGGCCAGGCGCAGCGGGGTGTTGCGTTCGGCGACCAGGGAGACGCGCTTGACCGCCTCGATGAACTCGGCGCGCTGGACCTCGGCGACGGAGTTGAACGAGTCCGGCAGCAAGGCGCGGTACTTGGGGAACTCGCCGTCGAGCAGGCGGGTGGTGGTGCGGCGGCCGCCGCCCTCGAAGCCGATCATCCCCTCGCCGCTCTCGGCGTTGGACAGCGCGATCGAGACCTCGGCGCCTCCGGTCAGCGACTTGGCGGTGTCGGCCAGGGTCTTGGCCGGGACCAGGGCGACGGCGGAGACGTCGGGGTTCTCGGGCTTCCAGGCGAGCTCGCGCACCGCGAGGCGGTAGCGGTCGGTCGAGGCCAGCGTGACGGTGCCGCCCTCGATCTCGACCCGCACGCCGGTGAGCATCGGCAGCGTGTCGTCGCGCCCGGCGGCGACGGCGACCTGGCCGACGGCCGCCGCGAAGGCGTCGCTGCCGACCGATCCGGTCAGCTCGGGCATCGCCGGCAGGGACGGGTAGTCCTCCACAGGCAGGGTCAGCAGTGTGAACTTCGCGCTGCCGCAGGAGACCACGACCTTGGCGCCGTCGGTGCTGATCTCCACAGTCTGTGGAGGCAGGTTCCGCGTGATCTCGGCGAGCAGGCGCCCGGAGACCAGGGTGGTGCCCGCCTCCTCGGCGTCGATGTCCACCGACACCTGCGCGGAGACCTCGTAGTCGAAGCTGGAGAGCTTCAGCCGGCCGCCCTCGTCGGCTGTGGCGTCGAGCAGCATGCCGGCCAGCACCGGCACCGACGGCCGGACCGGCAGGCTGCGGGCGGTCCAGGCGACGGCGTCGGCCAGTACGTCGCGTTCGACCCGGAACTTCACTATCCGACTCACTTTCCTCGAAACCAGGGGTCCCTGTGAGTGCTGGGGGCGGTGTCGCGGCGGTGGCACCGGTCGCGTCACGGGGACGGGTTCACACGGTACCCGGATTCGCCCCCGCCCGCTGCCCACCACACCCGATCGGCGACGGGCTCGGGAGCCGGGCGGGGCGGAGCGGGCGACCGTCCACAGTTTGGGGCCGCAGCTGATTTACCAAGGCACGAGACATGTATATGGGGCGTCGTAGTAGTAGGGGCTGTGGAAAGTGTGGACAACCATTGTCGCCGCAGGTCATCCCCGCGATTTTTATCCACCGGCCCTGTGGGCGACGCTTGGGGAGAACTCGGCTCGCTGTGGACGGTTTCCGGCCCTGCACAACGCGTCCCCAAGTTATCCACGGCCGATCCACAGGTTTTCCACCGGCTGCGCACAGGGGCGGGGGATGGCCGGAGACCCCGGCGCACCCGGCGCCCACAGCTCATCCCCAGACCGTCCCCAGGTTGTCCACCGGATCGGGGCGGTTATCCGCAGGCTTATCCACTGGTTTTCCACAGACAATCCGGACTACTTGGGGATAACTTCGATGAGACCCCCGTGAAATCGGCGCGCAGAAAAATTCCACTGCCGGCTCCGGCCCCGCAGCCGCCCGGCGGCGCGCGGCCGGCTATCCGTTGCGCGACTGCTGCTTGATCCGGTTGGTCAACTCGGTCACCTGGTTGTAGATGGACCGGCGCTCGGCCATGAGCGAGCGGATCTTGCGGTCGGCGTGCATCACCGTGGTGTGGTCGCGGCCGAACTGCTGGCCGATCTTGGGCAGCGAGAGGTCGGTCAGTTCGCGGCAGAGGTACATCGCGATCTGCCGGGCGGTGACCAGCACGCGCGAGCGGGAGGTTCCGCACAGGTCCTCGGTACTCAGCCCGAAGTACGAGGCGGTCTGGGCCATGATCGCCGATGCGGTGATCTCGGGGCCCTCGTCGTCGGGGATCAGGTCCTTGAGCACGATCCCGGTCAGGTGCAGGTCCACCGACTGCCGGTTGAGGCTCGCGAACGCGGTGACGCGGATCAGCGCCCCCTCCAGTTCGCGGATGTTCGTGGAGATCTTGCTGGCGATGAACTCCAGCACCTCGGGGGGTGCGGCGAGGCCCTCCTGGGCGGCCTTCTTGCGCAGGATGGCGATGCGTGTCTCCAACTCCGGCGGCTGGACGTCGGTTATCAGCCCCCACTCGAAGCGGTTGCGCAGCCGGTCCTCCAGCGTTACCAGCTGCTTGGGCGGGCGGTCGCTGGAGATCACGATCTGCTTGTTGGAGTTGTGCAGCGTGTTGAAGGTGTGGAAGAACTCCTCCTGCGTCTGCTCCTTATTCTCCAGGAACTGGATGTCGTCGACGAGCAGGACGTCGATGTCGCGGTAGCGCCGGCGGAAGCCGTCGGCCTTGCCGTCGCGGATGGAGTTGATGAACTCGTTGGTGAACTCCTCCGAGCTCACGTAGCGCACCCGGGCGCCGTCGTAGAGGCGCTGGGAGTAGTGGCCGATGGCGTGCAGCAGGTGGGTCTTGCCCAGCCCGGAACCGCCGTAGATGAACAGCGGGTTGTAGGCCTTGGCCGGGGCCTCGGCCACCGCGACCGCCGCCGCGTGGGCGAACCGGTTGGAGGAGCCGATCACGAAGGTGTCGAAGGTGTACTTGGGGTTCAGCCGCGCGGGCTCGGCCGAGGTGTGCGGCTGGTTGCCCCCCGAGGTGTCGGGTGCGGCGGGCGCCGGGGGCGGGGGAGCGGTGCCCTGGCCGCCGCCCCCGGTGTCGGCACCCCGGGCCTCGGCGGGCGGCGCGTGCGCGTCGTCGCCGGGCCGGTGCGCGGGAGCCGGGCGCTCCCACTGGTCGCGGTGGTCGCGGTGCTGCCAGGCCGGGGAGTCCGCGGCGGCCGGCTGCTGCCAGGTTCCCGGGGCCTCGCGGTGCGGGGCGTCCCAGGAAGGGGTCTCCCAGCGGTTGGGCGCGTCCCATTCGGGGCCGGAGGGCTGCTGGGGGCGGCCGCCCTGCTGGTCGTGGTCGGGCTGGGGAGCAGAGGCCGGGTACTCGGGTGCGCCGGGCCCGCCCCGCGGCGCGAGGAGGTCGTCGCCCCCGGAGTAGGCGGGCGCAGCGGGCTCGGGGCGCGGGGGCTCGGGCGGCGGATAGGCGCCGGGCTGCTGCGGCCGCTGCTCACCGCGTGCGGGCGGGCCGTAGTTGCCGGGTTGGCCGTGCTGCGCGTGCCGGCCGGAGGGGTCCTGCCCGGGCTGGCCGAACTGGCCGTCGGGAACCTCTTCGGTGGCGGCCGGGGAACCCGGCAGATCCTCGGGGACGATGGCCGACTGCTGCCAGGGCGAGGGCCCGGGAGCCGGTGCCGCGGTCCCCGCAGCGGGGTCGGGCGCGGGCGAGCCGTAGCCGCCGGCGGAAGGCGCGGCGGGGGGAGCGGGCTGGACGGCGGTGGGATCGACCGTGACCGCGACGCGGATCTCCCGGCCCAGCTCACTGGAGAGCGCCTGGCTGATGGCCGGGCGCAGGCGGGTCTCCAGCACCTCCTTGGCGAACTCGTTGGGAGCGGCCAGCAGCGCCGTGTCCTCGATCAGTCCGAGCGGGCGGGTCTGCGGCAGCCAGGCGCGCTGCTGCGGGGGGAGAGTGCTGTTGTCGAGGCTGTTCAGCACGCTCGGCCACACCATTGCGAGGTTGACCTGTGCCTCAGACAAGGTGACCTGCCATGGTTCGTCCCCTTCTCACTGGTCTCCTCAATGCGCCGTAGGGCCGTGTCCGGTGATCGTCCTCAGGTGCCCTCAGCCGAGCCCGGGGTCCCATTGTCCCGGTTCTGTGGACGGCGGTGGGACCGTGCCGAGCGGCGAGCGGGAGGCGGCGTCCTGTGGGTAACCTGCGGTGGTTCTGTGGATCGGTTGTGTATGGGAGAGCGCGGGGCGGCAGAGACCGGATCGCCCCCGGTGCGGTGTGCTTCCACAGCTTCAGGGCAGGATCCACATGTTGTACACGTGCTTTTACACAGCTTGTCAGACGCGGTCCACGAGAGTGGAGTTATCCACAATCCGCAGATCAGTGGGGTTGCAGCACGTGCACGCAGGCTGTGGACGCCGCTCGGGGAGGCGTGCCGGCACAGTCGGCTGCCGCTCGCGCGTTTTCCACAGCTTAGGGGCGGCTCCCCAGGATGCACAGCTTGTGGAGATCGTGTCGGCCCGGTTGTCCACAGGTTTGGGAAAACCGGGCTGCGGACCTGCGGATGTGCGCGTCGTCGCTGGTGGCCGCGGTGATCGATTTGACCGGTGCAGGAGGGGCCCGTATCTTCGATATGCTTAGGTCGCTATCGGTCTGCGCTTGCGGCAGTGTCGCGGCGCATCGATCCGGCGGCCTGCGGCGCCGTCGGCCCGCCCTCGCCGAAGGGCCTTGTGCGGACCTTCGCAACACCCTTCGGCGCCGGAGAGCGCAGACACCGTGCCCCGCTGCCGTGGGGCAGCCGTAGTACTTCGATTACACGCCCCTGGAGCCCTGCAGTGAGCAAGCGTACGTTTCAGCCGAACAACCGGCGCCGCGCCAAGGTTCATGGTTTCCGGCTGCGCATGCGGACCCGTGCCGGACGCGCGATCATCGCAGCGCGCCGCAAGAAGGGGCGCGCGCAGCTGACCGTGCGCCACTAGCGGCCACGGTCGACCGATCGACCTGCGGGCCGGCTGTCCCCTGCGGCAGCCGGCCTTCGTTGTGCGTTAGGGGCTGTTCGACGGGGCCGCCCGCAGTCGGCGGCCCCGTCGAACAGCCCCGCACCCGACGCGCCGAGCACCTGCGCTGTTCGGGGCCCGGCGCCGCAGGACGGCGATCGTTCAGTCACGCCCGAAGCCCGCCGAGGAACGTTCCGATGTTGTCGCCCCAGAACCGAATGCGCCGCAGTGCCGAGTTCACGGCCGTGCTGCGGTCCGGTCGGCGCGCCGGCCGCGAGGCGCTCAGCGTCGCCTACCTGGCGCCCTCGCCCGAGGCGCGGGAGTCCGGGGCGCCGCCGCGCGTGGGGTTCGCCGTCGGCAGGTCCGTCGGAAACGCCGTGGTGCGCAAGCGTGTCCAGCGCCGCCTCCGCCACCTGATGCGGGCGCGGCTCGCGCTTCTTCCTGCGGGTAGCCTGCTAGTAGTGCGGGCCAAACCCCTGTCCGCGTCCCTGGGATACGACACGCTGGCCGCGCAGCTCGACGGTGCCATCACCGCGGCGATGCGCCCCCGCAAGAACGCGACACGCCGTCGCAGGGGGCCTGACGCCCCGCACGCATCGGAGAAGACGCGCGACGGCGGGGATCTGGCGGATTCATGACCGAGGAGATACCGAGCCGAGCGGCGCGAGCGCTGGTGGTGCCCATCCGCGGCTACCAGCGGTTCATCAGTCCGATCCTGCCCCCTGTCTGCCGCTTCTATCCCTCGTGCAGCGCCTACGCCGTTGAAGCGCTCCACGTGCACGGCGCACCGCGCGGCCTGTGGCTCGCTGCGCGCAGGATCGCCCGCTGCCACCCGTTCCATCCCGGCGGACTCGACCCCGTGCCCCCGCGCAAGGGTGCCGCCGGGCAGGAGGACGCGCCGATCGTCGAACCGGGCACCGCACCGGAACCACCGGGGCAGTAGCCGAACCGAAGGAAGAGGGAGTTGGCCGGTGCTGGACTGGCTTTACAACATTGTCGGCTGGGTGCTGATCCAGATCCACTCCGGGCTGACGACTATCGGACTCAACCCCGATAGCGGCTGGGCATGGGGCCTGTCCATCGTCACGCTGACGGTCCTCATGCGGCTGATCATGGTCCCGCTGTTCGTCAAGCAGATGCAGACGCAGCGCAAGGTCCAGGAGATGCAGCCGCAGCTGATGAAGGTGCGGGAGCGCTACAAGAACGACAAGCAGCGCCTCCAGCAGGAGCAGATGAAGCTCTACCAGGAGAGCGGCACCAACCCCCTGATGGGCTGCCTCCCCCTGCTGCTGCAGATGCCGGTGTTCTTCGCGCTGTTCAACGTGCTGCGCAACGTCGCCCAGGGCAAGGCGCAGTACGGATTCACCCCGGACCTCGTCGAGAGCGCCCAGAACGCGGCGATCTTCCACGCACCGCTGGCCGCGCAGTTCCTGATGAGCAACCAGGAGCTGGAGGGCTACGGGGCCAACCCCATCATCGCCAAGGCCGTGATCGTCGTCGCCTGCGTGATCATGGGCGGCACGACCTTCCTGACGATGCGCCAGAGCATGAAGCGCAGCACGGTGCAGATGCCCGACAACCCCATGGCGCAGTCGCAGAAGATCATGATGTACCTGGCGCCGGCCTTCGGCCTCTTCGGTCTGGGCATGCCGATCGGTGTGCTGATCTACTGGGTGACCTCCAACGTGTGGACCATGGGCCAGCAGCACTTCCTCTACCGCAAGCCCGCCGAGGGCAGCGCCGAGAGCTCCGCGGACGCCGCCAAGACCGCCTCGCCCAACGGTTCCGCGAAAGGCCTTCTCGGCAAGCGCAAAGAGAGCGCGCCAGAACCGGTCGAAGAGCCTAAGATCGAGCGTAGGCAGCCGAGGAAGCAGTCGCGGGCCAAGCGCACCGGCGGCAAGGGCTAGGACCATCGGGTGAAGGGTCGCGCAGGCCTATCAAGCCCTGGAAGCGCGTCTCCCGCACCCGCACAGACGTTAGGAGACAGTTCGCTGTGAGCAACGGCAACGAGGACGGGGCGGACGAGCGCGGCAGCGTGGCCGTGGCGGATGCGCCGGAGAACGAGGACGAGGCCGTCGTCGACGTCGCCGCCCTGGAGCGCGAGGGCGACATCGCGGCCGACTACATCGAGGGCCTGCTGGACATCGCCGACTTCGACGGCGACATCGACATGGACGTCGAGGGCGACCGCGCGCTGGTGTCGGTCGTGGGCGCGACGCTCGACGAGCTCATCGGCGACAACGGCGAGGTGCTGGAAGCGCTGCAGGAGCTGACCCGCCTGGCCGTGCACCGGTCGACCGGCAACCGCAGCCGCCTGATGCTCGACATCGGCGGCTTCCGCGACTCCCGGCGCAAGGCCCTCTCGCGGGTCGGTGCCGACGCCGTCGAGGCGGTCAGGAAGTCGGGCGAGGTCAAGCCGCTGGAACCGATGACGCCGTTCGAGCGGAAAGTCGTGCACGACGCCGTCGCGGCGGCGGGACTGCGCAGCGAGTCCGAGGGCGAGGAGCCCAACCGCTACGTGGTGGTCTACCCGGCCGGCTGACCCCGCGGTGCGGCCGCTCCATCGGCGAAGATCCGCTGCGACCGCTCGGACCCGGCCACGACGGCGGATACGGATCTCTACCGCTTCGGTTTCACGTGAAACATAACGTCCGCGCAGGCGCCCCTCACGCATAGGATCGTGGGGGGCGCTTCTGTATCTACTTCCTTGGATATTTCTGTCCATGTCGACCTGTCGATTGATCGCTGACCGGTCTGAAAGGGTCAAGGTGGTGACTGATGGCCTCGGGTGCTGAGGGGATGGTGGCACCGCCCGAACATGCGAAAGACCTGTTCGGCGACACACTCCCGCTCGTGGCCCGGTACGCGGACCTCCTCGCTCACGCCGGAGTTGAACGAGGGCTGATCGGCCCGCGTGAGGTTCCCCGCCTGTGGGAGCGGCATCTGATGAACTGCGCCGTGATCGAGGAGCTGGTCCCGGAGGGAGCGGACGTCGTCGACATCGGTTCGGGCGCCGGTCTTCCCGGAGTGGTACTGGGTATTCTGCGCCCAGACCTGACGGTGACTCTCCTGGAGCCGCTGCTGCGGAGGACCGTCTTCCTGCGCGAGTGCATCGACTATCTCGAACTCCCCAACGTGCAGGTGCGACGTGGACGGGCAGAGGAGATGCGCTCGGAGGTCCGGGCCGACATCGCCACGGCCCGGGCGGTCGCGCCGCTCGCCCGGCTGGGCGTGTGGGCGCTGCCCCTGCTCCGCAAAGGTGGCAGCCTGCTCGCCCTCAAGGGGGAGCAAGCGGAGAGTGAACTTGAGGAAGCGCGCAGGGATTTGTCGGCACAACGCCCATGCGTTGCTGATGTGATCCGGGTTGGGCGCGGTAAAGTCGAACCCGCTACCACGGTTGTTCGCGTGACTGTCACATCTGAGAGCGGTCACTCCAGCGCGTCCAAGGCGCGGCGCTCCTCAGGTGGCTCCAGGAAGAAGCGCGGACGGAAGAGGTGAAGTCATTCGTGCCCCAGAACCAGACCGACGGCGCCTATGTTTCACATGAAACGCCTCGCTGGGAGGACCAAGCCATGCCCGCCGATGTTTCACGTGAAACGGATACCGACGTCATCTCCGCGCCTGACGCCGAGGTGGAATACGACACCCCGATAGCTCGTGCGGCTCGGGTTGCGATGTCGGTGCGCGGACACGGCGACAACTCCTGGCCGCGCCCCGCTGAGTGCCGCGTCATGAGTGTCGCGAACCAGAAGGGCGGTGTCGGCAAGACCACGACGACCGTCAACCTGGCCGCGTCGCTGGCGATGCACGGCAACCGGGTGCTCGTCGTCGACCTCGATCCCCAGGGGAACGCCTCCACCGCGTTGTCGATGGACCGCAGCGCCGACTCGCGCTCGATCTACCACTGCCTCGTCGAGGACGAGGAGATCCGCGACCTCGCGCAGCCGGTACCCGATATCGACAACCTCTGGTGCGTCCCTGCCACCATCGACCTCGCCGGCGCGGAGATCGAACTGGTCTCGCTGGTGGCCCGCGAGTCGCGGCTCAAGCGGGCGTTCTCCGCCTACGACAGCAGCGAGCTGGACTACATCTTCATCGACTGCCCGCCCTCACTCGGCCTCCTCACAGTGAACGCCATGGTCGCCTGCGAAGAGGTGCTCATCCCGATCCAGTGCGAGTACTACGCCCTCGAAGGGCTCGGGCAGTTGCTGCGCAACGTGGAACTGGTGAAGTCGCACCTCAACCCCGCGATGGAGATCTCCACCATTCTGCTCACCATGTACGACGGCCGGACGAGGCTGGCATCCCAGGTTGCGGATGAAGTACGCGGACACTTCGGCGATCTGGTACTCAAGACACTGGTGCCTCGAAGTGTGCGCGTCTCGGAAGCCCCGAGCTACGGGCAGTCCGTGATGACCTACGATCCGGGGTCCACCGGCGCGGTCGCCTACATGGAGGCGGCGCGCGAGATCGCCTACCGGGCGAAGATGAGCGCCGGTAACTGACCATGAGACGTGAAGGGAGACGTCGGTGAGCCAGCAGCGGCGCGGTCTGGGCAAGGGCCTTGGCGCGTTGATACCGCAAGCGCCCGAGGCAGCCAGCCTGGACGCCCCGTCCGACCTCGGTGCGGAGCAGCAGCACCCTGAGGCCATCGGGGGCGCCTACCTCGAGGAGGTCGAGGTAGGCGCCGTTACACCGAACCCGCGGCAGCCCCGCCAGCACTTCGATGAGGAAGCGCTGGAGGAGCTGCGCGCATCGATCGCCGAGGTCGGCCTGCTGCAGCCGATCGTCGTCCGCAAGCTCAGCGCGGGGCGCTACGAGCTCATCATGGGCGAGCGCCGATGGCGCGCGAGCAAGGAGGTGGGCCTCGACCGCATCCCGGCGATCGTCCGCGAGACCACCGACGACGAGCTGCTGCGCGACGCCCTCCTGGAGAACCTGCACCGGCAGCAGCTCAACCCGCTGGAGGAGGCGGCCGCCTATCAACAGCTGCTGGACGACTTCGGCGCCACACACGACGAGCTCGCCAAGCGCATCGGCCGCTCTCGCCCCCACATCACGAACACCCTGCGCCTGCTGAACCTCTCGCCGTCGGTGCAGCGTCGCGTGGCCGCCGGCGTCCTGAGTGCGGGCCACGCCCGGGCCCTGCTGTCCGTCGAGGACTCCGACACCCAGGACCGCCTCGCCCGGCGCATCGTCGAGGAAGGGCTGTCGGTCCGGGCGCTGGAGGAGGTCATCACGCTCGGCGAGACCGACGAGAAGCGCCCGGCGCCCCGCCGCTCCCCGGCGCGCAGCGGACCGAACCCGGAGATGGAGGAGTGGTCGCGGCGCCTCTCCGACGTGTTCGAGACCCGGGTGAAGATCAACCAGGGGCGCAACAAGGGCAAGATCGTGGTCGAGTTCGCGACGCGCGAGGACCTGGAGCGCATCATCGCCGCCATGGCGCCGGGATCGACCCAGGAGTGAGACGCTCGCCGACCGGGCCGGCGCAGCGCCCGGTCGGCCGTACACCCCCGCGTTGCAGGCGTCGACTCGTCGCCGTGTCGACCGAGAGGCGGAATCCTCCCGTGAGTCGACAAGCGGTGTCGACATGGCGCCGAAGCGACCGGCGACGAGCACACGCGAAAGCGCCCCCCGAGACTCGGGGGGCGCTTTCGCGTGTGGAGAGGGCGACCGCCCTCGGCTTCCGCGACGAGCGTTTCACGTGAAACACGCGGCGGCGGAGCCGGGCGACTCAGCCGATGAACTCCTCCAGGTCCTGCAGCAGCTTGCGCTTGGGCTTGGCGCCCTTGATCTGCTTGACGAGCTCGCCGTTCCGGTAGACGTTCATCATCGGGATCGACAGGACGCCCGCATCCCGGGTGGTCTCCGGGTTCTCGTCGGTGTTGAGCTTGACGATCTCCAGCTTGTCGCCGTGGTCGGCCGCGATCTCCTCCAGAATCGGGGCGACCTGGCGGCACGGGCCGCACCACTCCGCCCAGAAGTCGACCAGCACCGGCTTATCGCTCTTCAGTACGTCGGTCTCGAAGGTGCTGTCGGTTACCTTCTTCAGGTCGGACACGGGGAACTCCTCATCGGTCGCAAGTGGTCGCGTGGTCGTTGTAGTCGAGGGTGCGCCGGGCGGCGGGGATCAGCGGCCCTGGTCGGCCAGGTAGCGCTCGGCGTCCAGTGCGGCGGCGCAGCCTGTGCCGGCGGCGGTGACGGCCTGGCGGTAGTTGTGGTCGACGACGTCGCCGGCGGCGAAGACGCCGGGGAGGTTGGTGCGGGTGCTCGGGGCGTCGACGGCCAGGTAGCCCTCGGAGTCGAAGTCCAGTTGGCCCTCGAAGAGCTCCACGCGGGGGTCGTGGCCGATGGCGACGAACAGGCCGGTGACGTCCAGCTTGCTCTCCTCACCCGTGACCGTGTTGCGCAGGTGCACGCCGGAGACCTTGGACTCGCCGACGACCTCGGTGACCTCGGTGTTCCACAGGAATCGGATCTTGTCGTTGGCGAAGGCCCGCTCCTGCATGATCTTGCTCGCGCGCAGCTCGCCGCGGCGGTGGATGACCGTCACCGAGCGGGCGAAGCGGGTGAGGAAGGTCGCCTCCTCCATCGCGGTGTCGCCGCCGCCGACCACAGCGATGTCCTGGTCGCGGAAGAAGAAGCCGTCACACGTGGCGCACCAGGAGGTGCCGCGTCCGGAGAACTCGGTCTCGCCGGGCACGCCAAGCTCGCGGTAGCCGGAGCCGGTCGCGACGATCACCGTGCGGGCCTTGTGGACGTCCTCGCCGACCTTGACGACCTTCGGCGTCGCGCTCAGGTCGACCTCGGTGACGTCGTCGGCCACCAGTTCGGCGCCGAAGCGCTCAGCCTGCTTGCGCAGGTGGTCCATCAGGTCCGGGCCCATGATGCCGTCCGGGAACCCGGGGAAGTTCTCGACGTCGGTCGTGTTCATCAAGGCGCCGCCGGCGGTGATGGAGCCCTCGAACACCAGGGGCTGCAGCTCGGCGCGGGCGGCGTAGACGGCCGCGGTATAGCCCGCGGGTCCCGACCCGATGATGATTACATTGCGGACGTCGCTCACGATCGTCGCCCTCCGGTCGGTCGGCGGGCAGAGCGCTGGCGGCTGCCCGCGGGGAAAGTCGTCTGTCCCAACAGATGGTAGGCGCGTCCAATTCCCATCCGGGCCCGGGGACGTATCGACGTGTCGACGAGTGGATCCGTCGGCGAATCGGGTGCGCCGCCGAGCCGCGCGGCGGCCACGTGAAACGGCCCCCGCCGCCGGAGGCGGAGGGGGCCGGAAGCCTGTGCGTCGGCGATCCGCCTAGGGCGCGGGCACCGTGGTCTCGGCGAGCACCGGGTCGGCCCCGCCGGCCGTGCCGCAGTCCGGCGACAGGACGACCACGTCGTAGGACTCCTGCGCCTCGCTGCCGGGCCGGGAACCGTAGTACATCACCCAGGCCGGGCCCGGCGCGCCGTCCGAGGAGTACTCGGCGACGTCGACCAGCACCGGGTTCCTGCCGGAGTCGCTCTCGCGCGCCTGAAGGCAGGAGGAGACGTCGTCGGGGACCTCCGAGGAGTCACTCCGGCCCTCCTGCGCGGAGGCGCCAGCGTCGCCCTCAGCGCCGCCTGGAGCGGTCGGGTCGCTCCGGTCGAGAACGACCCCGGCCTGCTCGGTCAGGCGTTCCTCGGTGTAGACGGTCCCGCTCTCGACGACCACCGGACGGTAGGCCAGCCCCGCGTCCTTGTGCGCGCTGTGCTCGCTCGCGCTGTCGCCGGGCCCGGCGAGCCGGCCGTTCACCGGGTCGGTGAGGAAACCGCGCATGACCGCGGTCCCGCCGCCCACGACCACCACGGCCGCCGCCGCGACGGCGAGGTAGTTGATCCACCGCCGCCGCAGGGGGACGACGTTCGACGGGTGCGAAGGAGGCTGGGGAGGCGGTGGACCGGATTCCGCCGCCGCGGAGCCGTCGCCGGAACCGCCGTCCGAACCGCCGCCTTCGGTGCGGCGGGACTCGGTCTCGGCACGCACTGCGGCGTCGAGCCGCTCGGCCACGGCGTCCGGCAGCGGAGCTGCGGACACCTCCGCCAGGACCCGAGTGACATCGGCCAGCTCCGAGCGCTGCGCGGCGCACGCGGCGCAGTCCGCGACATGCTGCTGGACGGTGCTCTCGTCGTTGTGCTCCAGCAGGCCTTCGGCCGACAAGGCGAGAGTCTCCGCGTCCACATGAGACGTCACGATGCCCTGTCACCTCCTCTCGGGGATGTGACGTCCCGCGAGTGCTCAGGGTTCCTCAAGTGGGCCAGATATGGCAGAAGTCTCGCGCGTCCCCGCGCACAGCGGCTTTTCACCGTTCCGGGGGCGACTTCGAGGATCTCGGCGGCCTCGTCGACGCGGTAGCCCATCATGTCGACGAGCACCAGCGCGAGGCGCTGCTCCTCGGGCAGCTTTCCCAGCGCGGCGTGGACGTCCATCGCGGAGTCGCTGCTGCCGGTGGGGTCGGGGGTGCTGGCCTTGGTCCGCTCGTTGGAGATGACGTCGAGCGTGGCGTCGTCGGTGGGGACCGCCGGCCGGACCATCTTGCGGCGCATGCGGTCGTGGCAGGCGTTGATCACGATGCGGTGCAGCCAGGTGCTCACCTGGGCTTCGCCGCGGAAGCGGTGTGCGCCGCGGAACGCGGAGAGGAAGGCGTCCTGCAGGGCGTCGGCGGCCTCCTCGGAGTCGCCGAGGACGCGGATCGCGACAGCCCACATGCGCTCGCGGTGGCGCCGGACCAGCTCTCCGAATGCCCGGTCGTCCCCCTGAGCGTGCCTGGACAACAGCTCCTTGTCGGGGAGCTCCTGAACCGCGTCAATCACCGTAGTCACGTTTTCCCGCGCAGCTCGACCTCGTTGACGATGCCCCGATACCTCGCCCCGTCCTGGGGCAGACTAGTGAACCATACGACGACATACTGCGCTTCGGCAGGTTCGGACAACTCGAAGTCGACTTCGCCCTGCGCACCGCTTTCGGACGCCGCCGGCGAACCGCCGGCGCCGAGAGCGGAGGGGTCGGTGGAGTCGCCCACGAGGATCTCCACGTCGTGGGGTCCGTCGCCGAGGTCGAGCGAGACCTCGTGCACCTCGTGGCTCTTGCCGAGGTCGATCCGCAGGCCCACCCCCTGCTTCAGTCCGCCGAGGTCGGCGGACTCGTAGCCCTGGGTGTGCCACTCGGTGGTGGGCTGGCCGTCGACGGCCTGGCCGGCGATCTCGTCGTGCTCCTCGCCGTCGTCGCCCAGCGGGTCGAAGCCGTTGGCCGACTGCGGCGGTATCGCCGAGAGCTCGGCCGGGTCCTGGCCGCCATCGCCCCCGGTGGTCTGGCCGTCGGGGTCCTCGCCGCCGCCGGAGCCGCTCATGCTGGTGCCGATGTTCCAAGCGGCCACCACGACCCCGATGAACACGACCAGGGCGAGCCCGCCGACCAGCATCCGCGTGACCCCGGCGGGCATGCCGCCCTCGCGGCGGCGGCGCTGGCGGGGCGCCGGAGCCTGGCGCTGCGGGGGAGCGGGAGCGTGCGAGGCGTGCGAGGCGGCGGGGAACTCGCCGGAGCGGCGCGAGGTGCCGCGGGCGGGCTCGGGAGCCATCGGCGCGTTCGCCGGGGCGGCGGGCAGCGGGACCATGCGCGGCACCTGGGCCAGCGCGTCGGCGATCTCGCGGGGCGTTGCCAGGGGACCCCCGTGCAGCGGGGCCAGGAACGCCGAGCGGCAGACGAGGTCGTTGAGGTACTGGGAGACACCGGAGTTGAGCTGCACCGGTTGGCACGGAGCGCCGGCGACCGGGGGCGCGGCCGGAATCCCGCTGCGGGCCGCGTCGGGCCAGTGGGCGGTCAGCCCCGCGTACAGCAGCCGCCCGAGCCCTTGGGCGTCGGCCGCGGCGGGCTGCTCGGCAGTGAGGCCGCCCAGCGCGGCGTCCACGCCGATGCCGGTGACCTTGACGGCGCCACCCAGGCTCCAGATCAGCTTGCCGGGGGTCAGGTTCAGGTGGTAAAGGCCGGCCGCGTGCGCGGTGGCCAGGGTCTCGGCGGCCTCCGCCACCAGACCGGCGGCGCGCTCGGGTTCGAGCGGGCCCTGGGAGAGGAGGTCGGCCAGGGACTGCCCGGCCACCCACTCCTCGACGACGTAGGGGGTGGGGCCGCTGTCATCGGCGTCGAACACCTGGGTGACGCGGGAGTCGGCGACGCGGCTGGTGGCCCGCGCGGCGCGGACGACCTCGCTGGTCCTGGGGAAACCCTCCGCGAAGGTCCACACGGCGACGAGCCGGGCCAGGGTCTCGTCGGTCGCCTTCCACAGGGTGGCCCCTGCGGTGTGGCTTACCTGGCTGTCGAGTCGATAACGGCCTGCGAGACGGGCGCCGGGCTCAATCATGAAGGTGCTCATGCCGGGAGTGACGGACGTGACGGCCGACTCGGGCCGCTCCCGCTCGAAGCTGGCTGCGGGGCGGGTCCGGCCGTGTCTGTGCCTGTCCCCAACCTCCCTTCGGGCAGCTCAGAAAACTCATGGGCGGCGGCATAGAACTGCCGTTCCATGCTAGGACGCACAGGCACCGCCTTCGGTGGCCAGGTGTGGGCGGGTGAACGAGCATTTGGGTCCTTTTGTCGACTACGCAGAGTCAGTCGGCCTGGTGATCAGCGGCGCAACAGGCGGCTTCGCACCATTTCCAAGAATGTTGTGACTTCAGTCACACCGAGGCGCTTGGCGACCAGGATGAAGATCAGCGCGCCCACCGTGCCGCCGGTAACCATGGCCAGCAGAGACGGCAGCACGGTGCCCGAAACCAATCCGAAGGACGCCACCATGGCGACTCCGAAGACCGCGCTGGGGACCGCGGCCGCGTACAGCAGCGCCAGGGTCCGCAGAATCCGCCGGCCGTCCAGACCGTTGATCCGACGGCGCAGCCCGCGCCAGGCCAGCACGGACCCGACGATGTAGTAAGTGCCGTAGGCGACCGGCAGCAGCACCACCACCAGCCGCGGCGGCGCGGTCATCAGCAGCGTGACGGCGAGCGCGGCGTGCGCGGCCTCGGCGGGGAGCGCGATCAGCGACGGCGTCCTGGTGTCGCCCAGCGCGTAGTAGACCCGCATCTGCAGCTGGAACATGGTGAAGGGGATGAGCATCGCCGCGAACACCATGAGGATCCGCCCGATGGCCCCCGCGTCCTCGGCCGAGGTGCTCCCGTTGGCGTAGATCAGCACGCAGAACGGGACCGCGAAGACGATCATCGCCACCGACAGCGGCACGATCAGCACCGCCGACAGCCGCAGGCCGCGGGAGAAGTCCGAGCGCACCAGGTCCTTGCGGCCGTCGGCGACGTGCGCGCTCATCCGCGGCAGCAGGGCGGTGATCACCGAGACCGCGATGATGGCGTACGGCAGCTGGAAGAGCATCGACGCGTACTGGTAGGCGGTGATGCCGGCGCCCCCCGCAGCGTCGCCCTCCTGCGCCGCGCGGACGCCCGCGCGTGTGGCCACGTTGGTCGTCACCAGCAGGCCCGCCTGGGCGACCCCGACGTAGAGCATCATCCACGCCGCGGTGCGGACGGCCTCGCCCAGCCCGGAGCCGCGCAGGTCGAGGCGCGGGCGCCAGCGGAACCCCGCGGCGAACAGCGCCCACACCAGCACGAGCGCCTGCAGCACCTGCCCGCCCGTGGTGCCCAGGCCCAGCAGGGTCAGTTGGCCGCCGGTGACCGAACCGGGCGTGGTGCCCGGTCCGGTGATCACCAGGAACATCACGCCGACGCCGATGATCACCAGGTTGTTCAGCACCGGTGCCCACATCGGCGCGCCGAACCGGTTGCGGCTGTTGAGCATGGCGCTTGCGATGCCGCTCGCGCCGATGAAGAAGATCTGGCCCAGCAGGAACCGCGCCAGCAGCGTGGCCGCTTCGTGCTGGGGGGCGGTGAACTCGCCGGCGTAGATGCGGATCAGCCATTCGGCCAGCGCGATCGCCGCGATCGTGATCACGGCCAGCACCAGCAGGATCACGGTGAACAGGCGCTGCTCGGTGGCCGCGCCGCCGTCGGCGTCGCGCTTGTTGCGCTTGACCAGGAACGGGACGAAGACGCTGGCCAGCAGCCCGCCGATGAGCAGGTCGTAGACGGCGAAGGGCACCATGTTCGCCGTCTGGTAGGCGTCGCCGAGCAGCTGCGTGCCCAGGGCCGCGGCGAGCACGATCGTGCGGACGAACCCCGTTGCGCGCGAGACCACGGTGCCGGCGGCCATGATCGCGCTAGAGCGCATCAGGTTGCCCGGCGCGCTGTGCGCGGCGCCGCCGATCTCGTTGCCCTCCTCGCCCGGGCGGTCCGCGGTGCCCAGGTCGCCGTAGTCGGAGGGGTCGTGGTCGGGGTGCAGGCCCGGTTCGGGGTCGGTGTCGGGCTCGGCCTGCTCGACCGCTTCCAGGACCTCGTCGGGCATGGGGATGCGCCGCTTGCGCGCCGCGTCCCGGGCGTCTGCGGGGCCGCCGCCGGGCCGCTCTTCGGGCGGGCCGGCCGCCACCGGTTGCGTCATGGTCCTGGGGCTTCCTCGTAGGGGGGATGCGCGAAGAGGGTGGAGCCGGCGGCCGCGGTGGCAGGGGGCCGCGCCTGGTCTAGCGCCGTAGCCGTGCGCGCACGAGGGCCGCCGCGTCGGACAGCTCGGGAACCAGCAGCCGGGCGCAGAGGAGGAACAGCAGTGCTCCCGCGAGGCAGCCGACGACCGGCGCCCCGATGTTGGTGGCGAGGCCGTCGCCGAAGCGGGTGGTGGCGAACCACAGCACGCCGATGCCGACGGCTGCGCTGGGAAGCGCGGCCGCGTGCAGCCGCAACAATGTGCCACCGATGTGGCGCCCGTCAAGCCCGCCGAGGCGGCGGCTGAGGATGAAGCCGGCGATGGTCAGCCCCGACACGAACGACAGCATGAACCCGGCGGCCACGCCCACGACGACGAGGTTGGGGGGCAGCACGAGGAAGGCGATGTAGGCCAGTACACCGTGCACGGTGACGTTGGCCATGCTGATCAGCGCGGGCGTGCGGGTGTCGCTCATCGCGTAGAACACCCGCAGCATCAGCTGGAAGATTGTGAACGGCACGAGGCCCAGCGCCATCGCGCACAGCACGGCGCCGATGTTGGCCGCGTCGCCGGCGGAGGTGTTGCCGCGCGCGAAGATCAGCGTGGCCAGCGGCACCGAGTAGATCGCCAGCGCCAGGCCCAGCGGAACCAGCACCAGCGCCGAGATCCGCAGGGTCCGGGAGAACCCGTCGCGGACGTCCTGCCAGCGCCGCGCCTCGGCGTCGGCGCTCATCCGCGGCAGCAGCACGGTGATCAGGGAGACCGCGATGACGGCGTAGGGCAGTTGGAAGAGGGTGTAGGCGAAGTTGTAGGCGGTCAGCCCGGCGCCGACGTCGTAGCCTCCGCGCACGCTTGCGGCGCCGGCGCGGTTCACGACGTTGGCGGTGATCAGCAGGCCCAGCTGGGTCATCAGGGTGTAGACGAACATCCAGCCCGCGCTGCGCAGCGCCTCGCCCAGCCCCGAACCGCGCAGGTCCAGCCGGGGGCGCCAGCGGAAGCCGGCCCGCCACAGCGCGACGACCAGCACGACCGCCTGCACCGCCATGCCCGACGAGGTGCCCGCGCCCAGCAGCACCAGTTCGCCCTGGGTCACAGTGTCGACGGTGCGCCCCGCGCCGGCCGCCCACAGGAACAGTCCGCCCACGGCGATGATCACCAGGTTGTTGAGCACGGGCGCCCACACCGGTGCGCCGAACCGGTTGCGGCTGTTGAGCATTCCGCTGATCAGGCCGCTGAGTCCGACGAAGAAGATCTGGGCCAGCAGGAAGCGCGCCAGGTAGACCGATACCTGCACCTGCTCCGGAGAGGAGTCGCCCAGGTAGAGGCCGATGATCGGCTCGGCGGCGGCGATCGCGAGCGCGGTCACGGCCAGCAGCACGATCACCGCGGCGGTGAACAGGCGGCTCTCCGTCTGCACGCCGCCGTCGGCGTCGCGCATGCGCCGCTTCACCAGCAGGGGCACCAGGACACTGGCGATCAGCCCGCCGATGAGCAGGTCGTTGATGATGAAGGGGATGGTCTGGGCGGTCTGATAGGCGTCACCGAGCAGCTGCGTGCCCAGCGCCGCGGCTATGACCAGCGACTTAACGAATCCGGTGACACGCGAGACCATCGTGCCGGAGGCCATGATGGCGCTGGAGCGCATCATGCCGCCGGAGCCGCCGCTGCCCTCGGTCGGCCGCTCCGGCTCCTGCGCGGCGGCCGGAGCCGCCGCCTCGGCCGCGGCAGCGGGGTCGGCTCCGCTGCGTGCGGCCTCGGCCGCCGCCTCCCCGCCGGAGGCGGAGGGGTCGTCGCTGCCGTTGGTGGTCTCGGTGGCCACAGACGGATCCCTTCGAAGTGCGTGGCTTTGCAGGGCGGCTCGCCCGCGGCGGAGCGTGCGGCTACCGCCCGGCCGGGGTGTTGCCGGGTCCGCTCTCGTCGTCGTCCTCGTCCTCGTCCTCGGCGGTGTGCGCGGAAGAGGCGGAATCGGCGTCGGAGCCGGTCGGCGCGGGACTCGTGGACCCGTCATCATTGTCCTGCACGCCGGGTCCCCCGGCGGACGCTTCACCGTCGTCGTCGGGCTCGTCGGGCTCGTCGGGCTCCTCGCCGCCGCCGGCGCTCGCGGCCCCCGCGGCCGAGTCGCGGCGGGCCCGGTTGCGCGCCCACTTGCGCAGGGCGCGCGGCGTGAGGGCCACCACGAGAACCAGGGCGCCGATGCCGCTGATGACCAGGGCCTGGCTGCCCATGCCGGTCGCGTTGACCGCCAGCACCTGCTCCTCGGAGATCGGCTCGCCGCTGAGGTTGTGCAGGTTCATCTGGATCATGGTGCGGCCGTTGACCCGCGTGGACAGCTCAACGTAGACGGTGGTCTTGCGGCCCGGCCCGATCTCGATGGCGTCCTCGTAGTTGCCGATGGACAGCCGTTCGGGGTTCTCCGAGAGCAGCGACAGGTTCACCCTGACCGTGTGGTTGTCCAGGTCGTTGGCGATCAGGATCCCGATGGTGCCGGTCGCGCTGGCGAGCGTCACCGGCTCGGTGGGGAGGATGCGGACCTTGTCCATGTCCCGCTCGACCGCCTGCTCGACCAGCACACGCGCCGGGCGCGCCAGATCGCGGTCGTGGCGCCAGGCGGCCGACTCCAGCCGCAGCACGGCCGGGCGGAACGGGTCCTCGCCGTCGACCAGGATGCTGTTGAACAGCCGCACCCGGCCCCGCAGGTCCTTGATCTCGCTCAGATAGTCCTTGCCCAGCTCGGCGCGGGTGCCGCGCTTGGGGTAGGTGAGCTTCTCGCGCTCCTCGCCGGCGTCGGGGCCCGACGGCTCGACCTCGGACAGGTCCACGGGCTCCAGCCAGGGCAGCGAGCCGCTGGCCTCCAGCATGCCCGCGGCGTACTCGGCGCCGGGGTTCCAGCCGGAGGTCGGGTAGGCGACGACGGTGCGCTTGGTGTCGGTGTCCTCGCCGGCGATCATCGCGGTCTCGGCGGCGAAGCGCTGCTGTGCCAGTGCGGCCTCGCCGGGGTCCGAGGCGTTTCGGCTCACGACGTCCGTCAGGCTGCTGTCGGCGACCAGCGCGGTGCCCTCCTCGCCCTTGCCGAGCGAGAGGGGGGCCTGAGCGGTCGGCGTGTGCTCCACCCAGGACTGGGCGGGCATTGCGTCGTCGCGCAGCAGGAACGTGCCGGCGCCCTGCCGCTGGTAGAACTCGCGGGTCGCGGTGTTCATCAGCCCGCCCCGGGGCAGCGCCACGGTGTCGTCGGCGGGGCGTTCCAGTACCCGCTCCACGGTCTCGCGGCCCAGGGAGACCGCGGCGTCGGCGTCCTCGGAGAGCCCGTGGCGCAGGAGCGCGGCGATGTCGGCCGAGGCGTAGGGCGTCGACACCACGGAGCCGTCGGCCAGCGCGGCGCGGGCCTGCTCGAGCCAGATCCGGGCGCCGGGGCTCGCCTCCTCGGAGGTGGTGGCGGCGGCGTCGCCCCCGGAGGTGCCCCTGCCGGCCGCGGCCTCGGCCACGGCCTGGGGGTCGTCGGTCACCCGATACGGGGAGGTCAGGCGTTCGATGTCGGCCAGCAGTCCCGGGTCGACCGCCCAGGTCACGGGCACGTCGGAGCCGGTGCCGTCGGTGGAGTCCTCGGCGCCTCCCGCGGAGCCGCCGGCTTCGCCAGAGGAGGCCGACGGGCTGCCCGACGGGCTCTCCGCGGCCGAGGGCGGGGGCGAGGCCTCCTCCGCGGGCGCCTCGGGTTCCAGGGACACCTCGTCGCTCTGGGCGCCGGCGGTGAGCAGTCGGCCGAGCCGCCCTTCGGGGCCCAGGCTCTGCACCAGCGAGTTGTCCAGGAAGGTGTCCTCGTCGGCGCGCTGAGGGCGGTCCATCAGCGGCCACACCCAGGCGATCTGGACCGACGCGGGCGCGCCGTCGCCGCTGCGGTAGGGCAGGAACGTGCGCTCGGCGCCGATGCCGTCGCCGGAGCCGTCGAAGGCCTGCACGGCGGCGGGGTAGACGCCCCAGGACGAGAGCGCGAGGTCGGAGGCGTCGGCGCGCAGGGTGTAGTCGGCGGACTCGCCGGGTTCGAGCGGGCCGCCCAGCTCGACCTCGGCCGCCTCGACGTCGGGCTGGGCGCCCTCGCCGGAGGAGAAGGCGTCGAGTTCGGACCGCTCGGTGAAGGGGTAGGTCTCGTAGCTGAACCGCACGCTGACGTCGCGAAGCGCGCTGCCGGTGGTGTTGGTGACCTGGCCGGTGATCCGGATCGTGCTGCTGCGGCCGATGGATTTCGGCGTGATCTCCTCGACGATCAGCGGAGCCGTCGTGGAGCCTCCCCCGTCAGGGTCGGCCGGGGCCGGGGCCTGGGCAGGGTTGAAGGCGGCCAGGGCCGGGATGACGGCTGCGGTCGTGGCCACGACCGCGCCGATGTGGACGATTCGACGCACGCCAGAAGGTCTTCCGTGTCAGGTTGACAGTGGCCCGCGGGGGATTGGGTACGAAAGCGCTGGACGCCGCAATCTCGCGACCCGCGCGTGCACCCCCGTCGGGCGCGCGGGAGTCGCGGCGGACTGCTGAGAACGATACCCCCTACCCGGCCGCGCTCCGTTGCATTACGGCCAGGGCGGAATGTAGGGCGGCGCTGTCCCAGACCCCGCCCGCACCTCCCGCAGGCGGTCGGCGCCTCGGCCGGACCCCCTCCACAGGGGCTCCGGCCGATTCGCATGACCGGGGGAGGCCCCCTAGTCTCTGGTGGTGTGCCGAACACAGCGTTTCCCGGTGAGTCCCCACGCGAACCCGCGGGCGGGACTGCGCCGACCGTCCCGGGCGACCTCACCGACCAGCAGCGCGCGGCGATAACCGACCTCTTCGGTTCCATCGACTCCGTCGTCCAGGAGCTGGGCGAGCTGTTCTCCGCGGGCGGGCACGAGCTCGCGATGGTGGGCGGACCCGTGCGCGACGCCCTGCTCGGCCGCGAGGTCCACGACTTCGACCTCACCACCGACGCCGTGCCGCAGACCATCCTCGCCCTGGTCGAGGGCTGGGCCGACGCCGTGTGGACGGTGGGGATCGACTTCGGCACCGTCGGGCTGCGCAAGGACGGCCTGCAACTGGAGATCACCACCTACCGCAGCGAGTCCTACCAGCCCAAGTCCCGCAAGCCCGAGGTCCACTACGGCACCTCCCTGCACGACGACCTGCTCCGCCGCGACTTCACCGTCAACGCCATGGCCGTCCGGCTGCCCGAGCGGGAGTTCGTCGACCCCTTCGGGGGTCTGGCCGACCTCAAGGACGCCCGGCTGCGCACACCGGGCCTGCCCGAGGACTCCTTCAGCGACGACCCGCTGCGCATCATGCGCGCCGTGCGCTTCGCCGCCCAACTCGCCATGACCCCGGCACCCGAGGTCCGCGAGGCCGCTTCGGCCATGGCCGACCGGCTGGCCATCGTCTCCGCCGAGCGCGTCCGCGACGAGCTCGTCAAGCTGATGCTCAGCCGCGACCCGCGCACGGGCGTCGAGCTGATGGTCGACTTCGGCATCGCCGACCACGTGCTGCCGGAGATCCCGCGCATGCGGCTGGAGATCGACGAGCACCACCGGCACAAGGACGTCTACGACCACTCGCTGACCGTGCTGGACCAGGCCATCGAGCTGGAGCGCAGGCGCGGCATGCAGCCCGACCTCGTGCTGCGCCTGGCCGCCCTGCTGCACGACATCGGCAAGCCCAAGACCCGCGCGTTCGAGTCGGGCGGCCGGGTCACCTTCCACCACCACGAGGTGGTGGGCGCGTCCATGAGCAAGAGCCGGCTCAGCGCTCTCCGGTTCCCCAAGGACGTCATCGCCGCCGTGGGCAAGCTGGTGGCACTGCACCTGCGCTTCCACGGCTACGGCAAGGGCGAGTGGACCGACTCCGCGGTGCGGCGCTACGCGCGCGACGCCGGCGACCAGCTGCAGCGGCTGCACGTGCTCACCCGGGCCGACTGCACCACCCGCAACCGCCGCAAGGCCGCCGCGCTCGCCCGCGCCTACGACGACATCGAGCGCCGCATCGACCGCCTCGCCGAGGAGGAGGAGCTCAACAAGGTCCGCCCCGACCTCGACGGCAACGAGATCCAGCAGATCCTCGACATCGGTCCGGGACCGATGATCGGCAAGGCCTGGCGGTTCCTGTTGGAGCTGCGGTTGGAGAACGGCCCGATGGACAAGGAGGCCGCCGCCGAGGAGCTGCGCTCGTGGGCGCGGCGCCATCTCGAGGAGTCCGGCGGAGCGGGCGGCGGCGAGCAGCACGCGGAGGGCTCCGAGTAGCGCGCCGCCGCTACCGGCACCGCCGGACTCCCTTCGGCGACCGCCGGCCTCGCACGTCGACATGTCGACGAGTCCGCATGTCACCGCCTGCGGCGCAGGGCGCGGGCGCGCACCGTCCAGCAGGCGGCCATCAGCGCGTATCCCGCCGCGAGGGCGGCGACCGCCGCGGCGCTGGTGCCCGAACGCGGCACGGCGCCCGCCGCGAGCCCGGCTCCCGCCACGAAGGCCGCGTTGAACAGCATGTCGTAGACCGAGAACACGCGGCCCCGGAAGGCGTCGTCGACATGTCGCTGAACCAGCGTGTCGACGCTGACCTTCACCCCTTGGGAGACCAGCCCCAGCGCGAAGCCCGCGGCCGGGAACAGAGGGGGTGCGAACGGCAGCCCGAACACCAGCAGCGCCGCGCCCCCGGCTCCCAGCAGCAGCGCGATCCAGGCGTCGGCGGAGATGCGCGCGGTGGCCCACGGCGTCGCCGCGGCCCCGGCGAAGTACCCGGCCGCCGAGGCCGCCAGCGCCACCGAGAAGCCGGCGAACCCGGCGACGCCTCCGGAGGTGAAGGTGTTGTTGTACAGCAGAAGGGTCACCAGCGTCGCGACCCCGTAGGCGACCCGGTGCCCGGCGATGGTGGCCAGCCCGTAGCGGGCCGGGCGCCGGCTCCAGATGTGGCGTGCACCGTCGGCCAGTCCGGCGGCGACGTTGCGCACGGCGGCGCGGACGCGGTCCGCCTGCTCATCGAGATCGGGACCGATCTCGGCGCGGCCGAGCGTGAGCGCGGCGGGTGCGGCCAGGGCCATGGCCGCACCGGCGCCCAGCAGGATCAGCGCCGTGCCCGCGGCGCCGTCGCCGCCGAGGAGGCGCAGTCCGGCCCCGGCACCCGCCCCTGCAAAGGCGGCGAAGGTGCCGCACGTCGGCGTGACCGCGTTGGCCATCATCAGCTTGTGCCGGGGGACGACGTGCGGCAGGGCGGCCGACAGTGCGGCCAGGAGGAAGCGGTTGACGCTGAGCAGCACGAGCGCGGTCGCGAAGAACACGGCGCCGTCCGAGCCCGACCACACGAGGGCGGCGGTCGCGGCCGCCACCGCTCCTTTGGCGAGGGCGGAGACCACGAGGACTTGTCGACGTGACCACCTGTCGATAAGGACACCCGCGAACGGCCCCACGGCCGAGAACGGCAGCAGCAGCACCGCGAAGGCCACCGCCACCTGGCCCGCCGTGGTGTGCTGCTCGGGTGCGAAGAAGATGTATCCCGCCAGACCGGCCTGGTACACGCCGTCGCCGAACTGCGAGATCAGCCGAGTGGCGAACAGGCGGCGGAACCGCGGACCCCGGAGCACGTCGCGCAGATCGCCGTAGAAGGACACCGGCCAAGCCTATGGCCGCAGCCTGGGGATACAGCCGGCGGAGCGCGCCAGGACGGATGTTCCACGTGAAACCCGCGCACGGCACGGCCGACCGGATGGGCACGGCACCCGGGCCGCGGCGCCCGGCGGCGGAACCGCTGCACGCGGACCGGCCACCGGGCGGTCGGAGGGCCGGGGGCCGCCGCTACTGCCGCTGCAGCGTGCCCTCGGAGTCGCTCTCGCTGCCGTCCTCGAGGACGCTGGTGACCTTGACGTCGAGCGCGTCGCCGCCCGCGGGCTCCAGGGTGACCTGCCCGTTGTTCACGCAGTCGGGGTCGTTCGCGACCGAGTAGGTGAAGGTGAGCGAGGACTCGGTGCCCTGGGCGTCGGAGATCTCCCAGGTGCAGCGGCCGTCGTCGGTACCGCCGAGGCCGTACTCCTCGGCCGAGATCTTTTCGCCGCTGATCTCGACGGTCAGCGACCAGGTGCCCATGGTGTTGCCGGCACTGTCGTACTGGTCGAGCGTGCCGTCCCAGGTGCCCTCGTAGGTCTCCTGGACGCTGCCGCCCGCCCCCTGCCCGCCCGAGCCGCCCGAAGAGCTCAGCAGGACGAACGCGATCCCGCCCACGACGACGAGCACGGCCAGGCAGACGGAGATGACCACGAGGATGAGTCCCACGTTGCCGCCGCCTCCCGGCGGGCGGCCGCCCGGGGGCGGGGGATAGGGGCTGCCGGGCATGCCCGGGCTGCCGCCGGGCGGCGGGCCCGGGGGTGTTCCGTAGCCCGGACCGGAATCGCCCGGGGGACCGGGGTAGTGGGGGCCGCCGGGCCCCGGCGCCGGCTGCTGCCACGGTCCCTGCGGCCCCGACTGCGGGGGCCAGCCGGGGTCCTGGGGGTAGCTCATCGAGGCTCCTTGCCCTGCACGGGCGAAATGCCCGGGTCGGCTTCAGGTGGGAAGGACCATTATGGCCCGACCGGAGAGCGGGACATCGCGGACGGCCGACCTCGGCCGCGTGCGCGCACGGCCGCGGCGGCCGGTCGCCCCCCGGATCGGCGCCGCGGCCGGGCCTCAGCGGTCGATCTCGCCCGCGATGAACCGCTCGACCAGGGTGTGGCCGTCACTGTCGCTGTGCTGCTCGGGCGGCGACTTCATGAAGTAGGAGGAGGCGGAGAGGATGGGGCCGCCGATCCCGCGGTCCTTGGCGATCTTGGCGGCGCGGATCGCGTCGATGATGATGCCGGCGGAGTTGGGGGAGTCCCACACCTCCAGCTTGTACTCCAGGTTCAACGGCGCGTCGCCGAAGGCGCGCCCCTCCAGGCGGATGTAGGCCCACTTGCGGTCGTCCAGCCACGGCACGTGGTCGGAGGGGCCGATGTGCACCGAACCGGCGTTGAGCTCGTGGGGGATCTGCGACGTGACCGAGCGCGTCTTGGAGACCTTCTTGGACTCCAGCCGCTCCCGCTCCAGCATGTTCATGAAGTCCATGTTCCCGCCGAAGTTGAGCTGGTAGGTGCGGTCCACGACCACACCGCGGTCCTCGAACAGCTTCGACAGGACGCGGTGCGTTATGGTCGCCCCCACCTGGGACTTGATGTCGTCGCCCACGATCGGCACCCCGGCCCGGGTGAACTTTTCGGCCCATTCCGGGTCGGAGGCGATGAAGACCGGAAGGGCGTTGACGAAGGCCACCCCGGCGTCGAGTGCGCACTGGGCGTAGAAGTGGTCGGCTTCCTCCGAGCCCACCGGCAGGTAGGACACGAGCACGTCGACGCCGGCCGCCTTGAGTGCGGCGACCACGTCGACCGCGTCCTCGGTGGACTCCTCTATGGTCTCGCGGTAATAGCGGCCGAGCCCGTCGAAGGTGGGGCCGCGCTGCACCGTCACGCCGGTGGGCGGCACGTCGCAGATCTTGAGCGTGTTGTTCTCGCTCGCGCTGATGGCGTCGGCGAGGTCGTGGCCGACCTTCTTGGCGTCGACGTCGAACGCGGCGACGACCTCGACGTCGCCCACGTGGTAGGAGCCGAACTGCACATGCATGAGGCCGGGCACCCGTGCCTCGGGGTCGGCATCAGAGTAGTAGTGGACGCCCTGGACGAGCGACGCCGCGCAGTTTCCAACACCGACGACGGCTACACGTACCGAACCCATTGGTCCTTGCTCCTTTTTCGTTGCTGACTGGGATTGTCGCGGCGCGCCGGGGAGAACGCGCCCAGCGGCGGCTCGTGCCGCCTCCGGCTAGCGCCGGTTGCCGGTGTGCGGCGGATCCGCCCCGTCGGGCGAAGCGCTCCCGCCGATGCTCGCATCGGCCCCCGCCGGCCTTTCAGCGCACCGCCGCTCCCGGCGGATGAGGGCGTCGAGCCAGTCGACCTCGCTCTCGATGGCCGCTGCCCGATGGCGGTGCAATTCAACGGCGTAGGGATCCTGCAACCGCTCGTTCAGGCGCTCCCGCAGCGCGGACAGCCGTTCCAGCAGCCGTGCGCGCCGACCGTCGAGGATACGCAGCCGCACCTCGGAGCGGGTGCGGCCGAACAGGGTGAAGTGCACACCGAAGCACTCGTCGTCGGTGGCCGCGGGGGTGCAGTCGGAGAGGAGCTCGTGCAGCCGGTCGCGGCCCCGGTCGGTGAGCCGGTAGACGATCCGCGAACGCCGTCCGCGCGCCGCGCCGGGCTCGCTCGAGTCGGACTGGGCCACCAGGTCCCGGCGCAGCATCGACTTCAGGCAGGGGTAGAGGGACCCGTAGGAGAAGGCGTGGAACGCGCCGAGCTCGGAGTTGAGACGCTTGCGCAGTTCGTAGCCGTGCATAGGGGTCGCGGCGAGGTGCCCGAGGACGGCGAGCTCCAGCACGCGCGCCCGTCCGTTGCTCATCCCTCGCACCTCCTGGATCGTCGCGCCTATGGGGGGCAGCCGCACGCGGGCCTGTTCTGTTCCCGCCCTCGCGCGGCCGTCGGTGCCAAGCGGCCGACAGCGAGGGCCCGGTCGCGGACTTCTCCGCAGCGATGGGTCCAATGTGTGGTTTATATACGTATGACTATATCGCTTCGATATAACGCAACCCTATGTTGGCTATCTAACACCGTCGGCGAACGCCTTCTCGTGCGGCGCGTCCGAGAGAGAACCGGGACGAGCTGCGGGTTCGTTCCGTCGGGGACGCCGCGGGCGCCCTTTTCGGTGAAACTCCGTGCGCGCTCTGTGTATTCGGTCGCGGACACGCCGTATCGCCTTCGGCATACGGCGATCGCGGCGGGCCGGTACGCTCCCGCCCGGGTTGTGCTATACGGCGGCATCGCTCTACCGTGACGGGTGCTTTACCCGTGAGGCCCGATGCGCCTGTGGCCCGCCCCCCGACGGGCCCGGGAAAGCGGGGCCCGGGTCGGCCACAGCGGAACGTGTCGCTGCCCCGGCCGTGCTGCGCCACGGGATGCTTGCCTAGAGGTCGCCGACAGGAGGAAGCAGAGGACGAGGTTTCCGGAGGATCGAAAACCATCCGCGCCGATCGCGCGTCCCATGAAGCGGACGTGTGAACCC
Organism: Streptomonospora halophila; assembly: GCF_039542725.1. Lineage (NCBI taxonomy): Bacteria > Bacillati > Actinomycetota > Actinomycetes > Streptosporangiales > Nocardiopsidaceae > Streptomonospora > Streptomonospora halophila. Next base: position 71,410 of record NZ_BAABIK010000018.1, read on the forward strand.
CCGAATCGACTGGTGCGGTTCGATCCACAGGCCGGATTCTCCTTCGCGCGGGGCCCATCCCCCTCCCTTACCCGAGTCGCAAGGCCGATCGGCCGCTGAACAGCAATCGAGGACGCGTGAGTACCGAAAGACGACGGAATGCCGGCGGGCGCCGCCGGGCCTCCAACGGCCCGGCCGAAGGCGCGCGCGGCAACGGCGGCAGGCGTCGGGCCGGCGGCCCGACGGGGGACGAACGCGCCGGCGGTCGGCGCAACCCGGCGAACGACGACGCCGGCCACTGGGACGACGGCGGACGAGGCCGCGGCGGCGGAGACGGTTTCTGGGACGACGACCGTCCTGCGCGGCGCGGGCGCGCCGCAGGTGCGGCCGCGGGCGCGGCGGCCGGCGACGGCCGCAGGCGCCGTCCCGAGCCCGGCAGGCAGGGCGGCGCCCTGCGCGCCGCCGGCGCCCGCTCGGAGTCCGGGCCCGGACGCAGGGCCGCGCACGGCAGCGGAGGCGGCGGCGGGCGCCGCCGCGGCGCCAGGGACGACCACGACGAGTACGACGACCGCGGTCCGATCAAGCGCTTCTTCGCGAAGGCGTGGAAGCCCGCGCTGATCGCCTGCGCGCTGATGTTCGTCACCGGTGTCGCGGTGCTCGGGATCGCCTACGCCAACACCCCCGACCCGCGCACGCTCGACCAGCAGGACAGCGCGACCCTCGCGGCCACGAGCATCAACTACGGCAACGGCAAGGAGGCCGTGACCACCGGCGAGATCAACCGGGTCATGGTCCAGCGCAAGGACATCCCCCAGACCGTGGTCAACGGCGTCCTCGCGGCCGAGCAGCGCAACTTCTACGAGGAGCCGGGGATCTCGATCACCGGCACCATGCGTGCCGTGCTCACCGGCGGCTCCGCGGGCGGCGGCTCGACCATCACCCAGCAGATGGCGCGCAACTACTACGACACCCTCTCCCAGGAGCGCACCTACACCCGCAAGCTGCGGGAGATCCTGATCGCCATCAAGGCGGGCCAGGTCATGGACCCCGACGACATCCTGGTGAAGTACCTCAACACCATCTACTTCGGCCGGCAGGCCTACGGAGTGCAGGCCGCCGCCCAGGCCTACTTCGGCAAGGACGTCCAGGACCTCAACGCCGCCGAGGGCATCTTCATCGGCACCATCATCCAGCAGCCCGGCAACTTCGAGAACATCGAAAAGGGTTCGGAGATGGAGGAGATCCTCAGGGAGCGCTGGGACTACGCGCGCGACGGACTCGTCGAGATGCACGCGAACAACCCCGAGCTGGGGATGACCAAGGCCGAGGCCAACAAGCTGGAGTTCCCCGAGGTCGACAAGTACGACGTCGGCCAGGACATCGAGGGCCAGGAGGGCTACATCCGCCAGGCCGTGATCAACGAGCTCGCCAACCGGTACGGGCTGGAGCCCAGCCAGGTGACCACCGGCGGCTACACGGTCGAGACCTCGCTGGATCCCAAGCTGATGAAGCGGGCCGGCGAGGCCTTCAGCGAGACCCTGCCCGACATGCCCAAGCAGACCGTGCAGCACCTGGTCTCGATCGAGCCGCAGACCGGCGAGATCAAGGCGTTCTACGGCGGTACGGATTTCACCGAGGACCCGAACAACTCGCTCGTCCTCGACGCCCAAGCCGGTTCGGCGTTCAAGCCCTACGTGCTGGCGACCGGCCTGGAGCAGGGGATCGGGCTGAAGAGCACCTTCAACGGCGACTCCCCCCAGGAGTTCCCGGGCGTGGGCGAGCCGATCCAGAACGACAGCAACCGCTCCTGGGGCGAGGTCGACCTCGTCGAGTCGACGGCCCACTCGATCAACACCAGCTTCGTGCAGCTGGCGATCGAGACCACGCCGGCCGCGGTTGTCGAGACCGCCGGGGCCGCCGGTGTCTCCGAGGACCAGTTCGAGACCGCCGAGATGGGGCCCAACATCGCACTGGGCACCTACCGGGTCTCGGCGCTGGACCAGGCCGCCGGGTTCGCCACCTTCGCCAACGGCGGCGTGCACGTGCCCCAGCACATGATCACCAAGGTGACCAACGCCGAGGGCGAGGTCGTCGAGCCCAACGACCAGGCCAAGCTGGAGTCGGGCACCCGGGCCTTCAGCGAGGAAACCGCCGCCGACGCCACCTACGCGATGACCCAGGTGGTCGAGAACGGCGGCGGCGACGCGGCGGCGCTGCCCGACGGCCGCCCCGTGGCGGGCAAGACCGGTACCTCCAACAGCGCCAAGTCGGCCTGGTTCGTCGGGTTCACTCCGCAGCTCGCCACATCGGTGGGTCTGAGCCGCGACGACGGCGAGGAGCTGGTCATCCCGGGCGTGAGCGCGATCTACGGTGGTACCACCTCCGCCAAGATCTGGAAGGCGTTCATGACCGAGGCGATGAAGGGCAAGGAGGTCAAGGAGTTCCCCGAGCCCGTCTACGGGGGCTCGTCCAAGCGCTACGGCCCGACGCCCGAGCCCACGGTCACGCCGACGCCGACGCAGGCCGAGGAGTCGGAGGAGCCGGAACCCACCGAGACGCCGACCTCCCCGACTCCGGAGGTCCCGGAGACCACTCCGCCGGGGGGCGCCACCGAACAGCCCTGCCGTCCCGTGTGGGAGTGCGAGACGACGGAAACGCCGACCGAGACCCCCACCAACGGTGACGGCGGCGACGGCGGCGGAAACGGCGGCGGCTGGCCGATCGCCAACAGCGGATAGCCGATGAGTATGGCTCTCGGATCGCGGGCCGGCGGCGCGGCAGCCGCCGGCCCGCGGCGTGTATTCCAGGAACCGGGGCGGGCCGGACTCTGGCTGGTCGCCCTCGGCGCAGCGGGCGCGGTCCTGGCCTACCTCGCCAAGTGGCCGTGCCGGTTCGGCGGCGCGTGGATCGACGGCGGCCAGTACACCTACGCCTGCTACAGCGACGTCTTCCCGCTGTACTACCGCGACGGGCTCGGCAGCGGCCAGGTCCCCTACCTCGACGTGCCCACCGAGTACCCGGTGCTGACCGGCGGCCTGATGTACGCCGCATCGCGTGCGGTCTCCTGGCTGCCGGAGGGCGTCGGCCGCGCGTTCGCCTACTTCGACCTGACCGCGGTGGTGCTCGGCTGCTGCCTGGTCGCCGCCGTGGTGGCCACCGGCCGCATCGCGGGCCGCGGCGGGCTGGAGCCCGCAGACACGGCGTTCCGGCCGCGTGCGGCGCTGCTCGCCGGCGGCTTCGTCGCGCTGGTCCCGTCGGCGGTCCTGGCCGGGCTGATCAACTGGGACCTGCTCGCGGTGGCGCTGCTGGCGGGCGGGCTCGCGTTCTACTCCCGGGGGCGCATGTGGGCCGCGGGCGCGCTGATCGGCCTGGCCACCGCTGCGAAGTTCTACCCGTTCCTGGTGTTCGGGCCGATGTTCGTGCTGATGGTGCGCGAGCTGTGGCGCAAGGAGGGCGGGCCGCCGGCGGCGGACTTCCTGCGCACACTCGCCGGAGCCGTCCTCGCCTGGACGGCGGTGAACCTGCCCGTCTATCTGGCTGCGCCGCACAACTGGGCCACGTTCTTCACGTTCAGCCGCGAGCGCGGTACCGACTGGGGTTCGGTCTACTACGCCCTGGGCGGCTACGGGGTCTTCGACTCCGGCGACCTGGACCTGGTCAACGCCACGGGGACGGGTGCGCTCCTGGTCGCCTGCGCCGGGATCGCCCTGCTCGGGCTCCTGGCCCGCCGTAGGCCGCCGCTGGAGCAGCTGGTGTTCCTGGTGGTCGCGGCGTTCCTGATGACCAACAAGGTGTGGTCGCCGCAGTTCGTGCTGTGGCTGCTGCCGCTGGCGGCCCTGGCCTGGCCGCGTACGGTGCGCCCGGGTTACGCGCCGGCCGTCTTCGGCCTCTGGCAGCTGGCCGAGGTCTGCTACTTCTTCGGTATCTGGCAGCACCTGCTGTACGTGTCCCAGCAGAGCGATCCCGCGACGGCGGGCGCGCCCGCCGGCCTGCCGTTCGCGGGCTATGCGCTGGTGCTCTTGGGGCGGCTGGCCGCGGTCGCGGCGATGTGCGCGCTGACGGTTGTGGATTGCCTGCGGAAGGGCGATCAGCGGGCTTGACTGCTGGTAACCTTGGCTCTCGTCTGGCTCAATGCCCTCCTGCCATGGAGAGACCATGGCCGCGACAGTCCAGAGGAGGTACGAACGCCCATGCGTCGTTACGAAGTTATGGTCATCCTCGACCCCAGCCTCGACGAGCGTACGGTTTCCCCGTCGCTGGAGCAGTTCCTCGGGGTCGTCCGCAACGACGGCGGAACGGTCGAGAAGGTCGACGTCTGGGGCAAGCGCCGCCTGTCCTACGACATCGCCAAGAACACCGACGGCATCTACGCGGTGATCGACCTCCAGGCCGAGCCCGCGACCGTCAAGGAGCTGGACCGCCAGCTCAACCTGACCGAGGCCGTCCTGCGCACGAAGATCCTGCGTCCCGCGGCCCACTAGGCGCGACCGAGTTCCCGCGGCCACCGGCGCCCGACCGCCCGGCGTTCCCCGCCCGCACGCCTGATCCGAACTAGTCGAACCGGAGCCGATCCATGGCAGGCGAAACCCAGATCACGCTCGTCGGCAACCTCGTCGACGACCCGGAACTGCGATTCACCCCCAGCGGGGCCGCGGTCGCCAACTTCCGCGTGGCCTCGACCCCGCGCATCTTCGACCGGCAGAGCAGCGAGTGGCGCGACGGCGAGTCGATGTTCCTCACCTGCTCCGTATGGCGGCAGTACGCGGAGAACGTGGCCGAGAGCCTGCAGCGAGGCATGCGCGTCATCGTGCAGGGCCGCCTCAAGCAGCGCTCCTTCGAAACCAAGGAAGGCGAGAAGCGCACCGTCTTCGAGATCGACGTCGACGAGGTCGGCCCCGCGCTGCGCAGTGCCACCGCCAAGGTGACCAAGGTGCAGCGCCAGGGCGGCGGCTTCGGCGGCGGTGGCGGCCAGGGAGGCCAGGGCGGTGGCGGAGGCTACGGCAACCAGGGGGGCGGCTTCGGCGGTCCCCAGGGCGGCCGCTCCGGTCCTCCGGCCGAGGACCCCTGGGCCACCGGCGGCGGTTTCGGCGGCGGTGGCGGAGGCTACTCCGACGAGCCCCCGTTCTGATCGCTGTTCCACTCGCGGACACGCGCGGCCGACGCCGCGCGCGTCCGCGATCCTGTCCGAATGACCATCCCCGGGATACCCGGGGCTCTTGCTAAAGGAGCACCACGATGGCGAAGCCGGCAGCGCGCAAGCCCAAGAAGAAGGTTTGCCTGTTCTGTCAGGAAAAGCTGACCTACATCGACTACAAGGACACGACCCTGCTGCGGAAGTTCATCTCCGACCGGGGCAAGATCCGCGCCCGCCGGGTGACCGGCAACTGCACGCAGCATCAGCGCGACGTCGCGACCGCGATCAAGAACGCCCGCGAGATGGCGCTGCTGCCCTACACCAGCACCGCTCGCTAACGGGGATTTTCGAGGGAGGTTTGTCGTGAAGCTGATTCTGACCCAAGAGGTCACCGGCCTCGGCGCCCCGGGCGACGTCGTCGAGGTGAAGGACGGCTACGGCCGCAACTACCTGCTGCCCCGCGGTTTCGCCATCCGGTGGACCCGCGGCGGGCAGAAGCAGATCGACTCGATCCGCCGCGCCCGTTCGGCCCGGGAGATCCGCAGCCTTGAGGACGCCCAGCAGGTCGCGGGCCGACTCAACTCCATGCGCGTGAAGCTGAACCAGCGCGCCGGCGACGGCGGCCGGCTGTTCGGCTCGGTCACCGCGGGCGACGTCGCCGAGGCCGTGAAGTCGGCCGGCGGCCCCGAGGTCGACAAGCGCCGGATCGAGATCCGCAACCCGATCAAGTCGGTGGGCGACCACAAGGTGCAGATCCGCCTGCACCCTGAGATCAGCGCCACCATCGCCGTTCAGGTCGTCGGCGTCTGATCGACCGACTGCCTGACCAGGCCCCGGCCCCGCGACGGGCCGGGGCCTTTTCGTGCGTCGGAGGACCTCTGCGACACGCCGACATCATGTAACGCTTTAACGACAAAGAGTGACTTACCTTGTCCTGTGGGCCAGCTGCTCCACAGGAAGGGTGAGGCCGTTATGTCCAGTCGGGATGCGGAGAGAACGGACGCGGGCGTCGAGCGCCGCAGCGTCCTGCACGGAGCCGCACTGGCGGCCGGGGGAGTGCTGCTCGGCGGCGCCGTCGACCTCGCCGCGGCCGGCGAGGCGTTCGCGGGAGTGCGGCCGCGGGTCTACACCCGCGGCGACTGGAACGCCCGCAAGCCCAAGAACTGGGCCGTGGTGCGCTCGTCCCCGCCGGACCGGATCGTGGTACACCACACCGCCACCGCCAACAGCTCGAACCGCAGCAAGAGCCACGCCTTCGCGCTGTCCCGGTCGATACAGAACTTCCACATGGACACCAACGGCTGGAGCGACACCGGGCAGCAGCTCACCATCAGCCGGGGCGGGCACGTCATGGAGGGCCGCAACCGCTCCCTGAAGGCGATCGCCGCCGACAACCACGTCGTGGGAGCGCACACGGCCAACCACAACAAGCACACCATCGGCATCGAGAACGAGGGCAACTACGTGTCGGCGACGCCGCCGCGGGACCTGATGAGAGCGCTCACCGATACCTGCGCGTGGCTGTGCCTGTCCTACGGCCTCGACCCCGCCACCGCGATCGTCGGCCACCGCGACTACAACGCCACCGCCTGCCCGGGCGACCGGCTCTACGCGATGCTGCCGCAGCTGCGCAGCGACGTGCGGGCGCGGCTGCGCAGCCTGGAGGCGCGGGTCGTGCTGCGCGAGGACTCCGCCGTGCCCGAGGAGCACCTGCCCACCTATCCCGACGTCCCGGCCGACGAGCGCCGGGCGCCCTTCTACCACGGCCCGGCCGTGGGTCCCCGGGACGGCTGAGGACGCCGCTCCCGTGCCGCCTCCCGACCGCCGGCTCCGGCGGCCGGGACGCGGCGGTCACGGGCGCGCGGCCCCGCTCACGAGCCAGGCGTCGCCGCGCGCCCGCAATGCCAGGGTGGCGCCGCGGGCCGCCATCCACACGGCGAACGCGCACCACAGCCCCACCAGACCCTGCGGTGCGTCGGCCAGGCCGATCCGCACCGCGGCGGCGCAGGGCAGGAACACCAGCATCGTCCAGAAGCTCGCCCAGGCGAGGTAGCGCTGGTCGCCCGCGCCCATCAGGATGCCGTCGAGCACCATCACCACCCCGCTCAGCGGCTGCATGAGGGCCACCACCACGAGCGCGCCCAGCAGCAGGCCGCGCACCTGCGGGTCGTCGGTGAACAGCAGCGGGGCCCACGGTCGCGCGGCGAAGACCGCGAGGGTGAACAGCAGGCCGGCGAGGACGCCCCACTCGACCATGCGGCGGGTGGCCGCGCGGGCGCCCCCGGGGTCGGAGGCCCCCAGGTAGCGGCCGATGATGGCCTGCCCGGCGATGGCGATCGCGTCCATGGCGAACACCAGAAGCGACCAGATCTGGGTGGCGACCTGGTGCGCGGCGATCTCGGGGTCGCCCAGCCGCGCGGCCACGGCGGTGCACACCACCAGCACGACGCGCAGCGACACGGTGCGTACGAACAGCGCGGCCCCGGCGCCCGCGGCCGCGCGCAGGCCCTCCAGGCTGGGGGCGGCGGAGACGCCGTGGCGGCGGGCCGCCCGCAGGACGACGGCGACGTAGAGGGCGGCTCCGGCGGTCTGGGCGGCGACGGTGGCCCAGGCCGAGCCTCCGATTCCCCAGTCCAGCGCGAGCACCAGCAGCGAGGCCAGCCCGATGTTGGCCAGGTTGGCCCCCACGGCCACGACGAGCGGGGTCGTGGCGTCCTGCAGCCCTCTCAGGACCCCGGTGCCCGCCATGATGATCAGCAGCCCGGGCGTGCTGAGCAGGCTGATGCGCAGGTAGACGAGCGCGTGCGGGGCGACCTCGGGCGATGCGCCCAGCGCCGCTACCAGCCACGGTGCGGTCGGGTAGCCCAGAGCGAGGACGGCCGCGCCGATCAGCAGCGCCAGCCACAGCCCGTCGATGCCGCTGCGCAGCCCGGCGGCGATCTCGCCCGCGCCGAAGCGGCGGGCGACGGCCGACGTGGTCCCGTAGGCGAGGAAGATGCACAGGTTGGCCAGCGTCATCAGCACCTGGCCGGCCACACCCAGGCCGCCCAGCTGCGCCGTTCCCAGCGTGCCCACGATGGCGGTGTCGCTGAGCAGGAACAGCGGCTCGGACACCAGTGCGAAGAAGGTCGGCACGGCGAGCCGGAAGATCTCGCGGTCGTGAGCGTGGCGGAAGGGCGGCGCCGAGAGGAGAGCGGGCATGTCCGTGCAACGGTAGGGGATAACGGACACACGTTCGAGTTGCAGGGCGGAGTTGTCCACCACACCAGGGGGAGCTTGTGGATAACTTGTGGACAGCTTCTGGGGAAATTTCTTTCACGCACAACCGGTGCACAACGTAAACGCAGGTCACTAGGGATATCGGCACGGCAGTCCGAAGTTATCCACAGGCGCTGTGCACAAGCTATCCGCAGATTCGCCCCAGTCGTCCACAGGATCTCCCCAAGCGTGTCCACAGGCTGCTTTGCGCTGCGGGTCCCGCAGTCGCGAGAATCCAGGCTCGGGCATGCTCGTCATGCCGATCGTGAAGCAGGGGGAATCCACGTGAGCGTCGCCGAACACCCGCCGGACGGCACCGGCACCGGATTCGAGCGCACACCGCCGCACGACATCATGGCCGAGCAGAGCGTGCTCGGCGGCATGCTGCTGTCCAAAGAGGCCATCACCCAGGTGGTCGAGATCGTGCGGTCCGCCGACTTCTACCGGCCGGCGCACCAGACGGTCTTCGACGTCGTCGTCGACCTGTTCTCCCGCGGCGAGCCGGTCGACGCGATCTCGGTCAACGCCGAGCTGACCAAGCGCGGCGAGATCACGCGGGTGGGGGGAGCGCCCTACCTGCACACCCTCACCGAGGCGATCCCCACTGCCGCCAACGCCGGCTACTACGCCCGCATCGTGGCCGACCGCGCTGTACTGCGCCGCCTGGTCGAGGCCGGCACCCGCATCGCCCAGATCGGCTACTCGGGCGACGGCGAGGTCGACGACCTCGTCGACCACGCCCAGGCCGAGATCTACCGCGTCGCCGAGAAGCGCACCGGCGAGGACTACCTGCCGCTGAGCGACGTCATGCCCGGGGCCCTGGACGAGATCGAGGCGATCTCCGCGCACGACGGCTCGATGACCGGCGTGCCCACCGGGTTCACCGACTTCGACCAGCTCTCCAACGGGTTGCACCCGGGGCAGATGGTCATCATCGCGGCGCGTCCGGCGGTCGGCAAGGCGCTCGCGCTGGACACCCCCCTGCCCACGCCCGGCGGCTGGACCACCATGGGCGAGGTCGCGGTGGGCGAGGACCTCGTGGCCGCGGACGGCACCCCCGCGCGCGTCGTCGCCGCCACCGACGTGATGTACCGCAGGCCCTGCTACGAGCTGGTGTTCGCCGACGGCACCGCGGTCGTGGCTGACGCCCGGCACCAGTGGCCGACGCTGCGCCGCGACGCCGCGGGGCTGCCGGCGCACGTGCTGTCCACGACCGGCGAGATCGCCGCCGAGTTGGAGTGCGGGGGCGGCGTCGATCCGGTCGGCGTCGCCATCGGTGCGCCGGGCATGAGACCCGGCGGGCGGGGGGCGCCGGCCACCGCCCCCCGGGCGGCGCCCGGCGGTCCGGCCGCGACCGCCCTGCTCGATCCCCAGCCTGTGGACAACGCCGCGGCGCGCAGCGGAGACCCCCACCGGGTGGTCGCGGCCCGGAAGGTGCCCAGCGTTCCGGTGCGCTGTGTCCAGGTCGACCACCCCGACCACCTGTACCTGGCCACCCGTGCGCGGATCCCCACCCACAACTCCACCCTCGCTCTCGACTTCGCCCGGGCCGCCTCGATCAAGAACCAGCTGACCAGTGTCTTCTTCAGCCTGGAGATGGGCCGCAACGAGATCGTCATGCGCCTGCTCTCCGCCGAGGCCCGGGTGCCGCTGCACACCATGCGGTCGGGCCTGATGACCGACGACGACTGGGCCCGCCTGGCCCGCCGGATGGGCGAGGTTGCCGGCGCACCGCTGTTCATCGACGACTCGCCGAACCTGTCGATGATGGAGATCCGCGCGAAGTGCCGCCGTCTCAAGCAGCAGCACGACCTCAAGCTGGTGGTCGTCGACTACCTCCAGCTGATGAGCTCGGCCGGCCGGGTCGAGAGCCGCCAGCAGGAGGTCTCCGAGATGTCGCGTTCGCTGAAGCTCCTGGCCAAGGAGCTGGAGGTCCCGGTCATCGCCCTGTCCCAGCTCAACCGTGGTCCCGAGCAGCGAACGGACAAGAAACCCCAGGTCAGCGACCTCCGTGAGTCCGGGTCGATCGAACAGGACGCGGACATGGTCATCCTGCTCTACCGGGAGGACGTGCACGAGAAGGAGTCCCCCCGCGCGGGCGAGGCCGACCTCATCGTCGCCAAGCACCGCAACGGCCCCACGGCCACGGTCACCGTCGCGTTCCAGGGCCACTACAGCCGGTTCGTCGACATGGCGCCGGGGTGACATGTCGACCCGCACCGCCGCGGCCTCGACCGCGGGGCACGGTACGTCGGTCGTGAGCCGCGGATGTCGTGCGGCACCGGCGACGAGGACCCCCGGCGTCGTGCGCGGTTCCCGGCGGCGGCCGGGCCGGCGTGCGCAGCAGCGGCGCGCCCCCTACGGCGGAGCTGGCGTTCGGCGATCTCGTCGGGGGCCTCCCGGCCGTGCCCGCCGACCCGCCACCGGGTGCCGCGCAAAGGGCGGCGTTCGCGGAGGAGTGCGGCGGGCGCCTTCGGGAGAAGGGCCGTTCGCCGAGCAGGTGCGGGTTTCGGTTGTGCTGGGAAGGCTTTAGCCACGGGCCGATTTGTCGACAAAGCGATCTGTGCGGCGGCCGGTGGGAGGGCCCTGGGCGGCGGCTCCGGCGCCTTTGGCAGACTGGGCGGTCGGACGGTCTGCGGTGCGGGAGGTAGCGCCATGCGGTTAGCGGACGGGCCCCGGACCGAGTGCGAGAGGCTGGTCGCGGCGCCGTCGGCACGGGTCTGGGAACTGGTGACCGACATCGGGCTTCCGGCCGAGCACAGCCCGGAGCTGATGCGGGCCGAGTGGCTGGGCGGCGACGGGGTTCCGGCCCTGGGTGCGCGGTTCGCCGGATACAACCGGAACCGCCGCCTCGGCGACTGGCGGACCGTATCGGAAGTGGTCGAGCTTGTGCCCGAGCAGGTCTTCGCGTGGGCCGTGCTCGATGCCGACGGCCGGTTCGGCCCGCCGGCGGACGACCCGGAGCACCCCATGGCGGTGTGGCGCTACACGCTGCGGCCGCGCGCGGGCGGCACGCTCCTGCGCCACGAGGTCCGGCTGGGCCCGGGCCGCTCCGGACTGACCGTGGCCGTCGACCGCATGCCCGACCTGGAGGAGCCGCTGGTGCTGGGCCGCCTCGACGAGCTGCGCGCCGGAATGGAGACCACTCTGCGCGGCCTCGCGTCCCGCGCCGAGGACGGCTCCGCGGCGTAGCCTGTGCACAGCCGTCCCCGAGACGCCGATGCGCGGCCCGGGACGGCCCTGGGATACACGCCCGGCGTCGCGCCGGGCGCCGCACCGAACGCGAGGTGAACACCGTGTCCGCCCTGTCCGGCGAGCAGCGCAGGGCCTTCCTGGCCGAACCGCGCGTCGCCGCCTTCTCTGTCAGCGCAGGCGAGGGCCGAGCCCCGCTCACCGTCCCGATCTGGTATGCCTGCGAACCGGGCGGCGACCCGTGGATCATCACCGGGCGCCGGTCGCGCAAGGGCCGCCTCATCGACGAGCACGGACGGTTCTCGCTGATGGTGGAGTCCGTCCAGCCGCGGGTGCGCTACGTCTCGGTCGAGGGCCCCGCCGAGCGGCAGCCGCTGACTGAGGATCGGCTGCGGACCATGACCGAGCGCTACATGCTGCCCGAGGCCGTCGAGGGCTACTTCGCGGCGGCCTGGGCGGCCCGCAGCGAGCTCGACGACGCGGTCTACGTGCTGCGGCCCGAGCGCTGGCTTTCGGCGGACCTCTCCGACCACGGGGGCACGACCGGGCACCGGGTCGTGTAGGGCGCCGAGCCGGCGGGGGCGGAGCTGCCCCAGCTTGCGGGAGGAGCGCGTCGGCGGGCCGCAGAGCGCTGAGGGGCCGGCCGCGTCGTGCGGCCGGCCCCTCAGCGGCGACGGAGACCCCCGTCGCGTCAGATCCAGCGGGCCTCGGGGTGGGTCCGTCCGCTGTCGTCGGTCACCAGCACCCAGCTCAGCAGCGGGCGGTCGGAAGCGACGGACTCCGCGGCCTCGCGCTGCTGCGGAGCGGCGGGCGCCGGAGCGGAGCTCCGCAACCGCGCCGCGGTGCGCGCGCGGCGGCGGGCCGGAGCGGTACGGCTGGTCTGTGGCGCCGGGCTCACCGGTCGGTTCATTGCGGCACCCCCTTGTTCGCCTCTATGAAGACTACAGTTAACCCTTCGTTCACCTGGAAGTCAATCTGGATACCCCGGGGTGTCCCTCGGGTCGTGCGGTGACAGGGGGCTCCAGCTGGAGCTCGATCGCCAAAGTGAACAAAAGGTGAACAGACGAGAAGTCCGGACTGAACCGGAGGCGGGGGTGGCGCGCGCCGCCGCCGGGCGGATCAGCACGGCCCCGGCGGCGGAGGGACGGCGCGGGGCGCCTGCCCTCCGCCGCACCGGTCGGGGCAAAAAGACGGCGAGGGCCCGGCCGCGCGGCCGGGCCCTCGCCGGTGTCGAGTCGCGGGTACCAGGACCCGGTCACCGGGGAGGCGTGCGCACACCCCGCCCGGAAGCGCGGATCACTCGTTCGGGTCCTTGAAGATCAGGCCGACGACCTCCAGGTAGAGCTGTTCCGGATAGGGCACGAAGTTGATCCGGCTCAGGGCCTGGTCCTGACCGGCGGACTCCATGACGAACGTGCCGTATCCGAGGAAGCGGCCCATGATCGAGCGCTCGAAGCGCATGTCCGTGACCTTGCCCAGGGGCATCATGTTGACCTGGCGGGTGATGAGTCCCTGGGTCAGCAGCAGGCGCTGCGACGTGATGACGAAGTAGTCGACCGACCACTCGGCCACGCGCCAGACGAACCAGACGAGGATCAGCAGCCACACCCACCAGATCACCGCCAGCGCGGCGGGGCTCGCCGCGATGACGGTGTTGCTGAGGATGCCCGCGAAGATCAGTGCACCGAGCACGGCTGCAACGGGTCCGATCAGCACCGCCGGGTGCCGCCGGATGGTGACGACGTCCTGTTCGTAGGGCAGCAGGTAGCGGTTGACAGATGCCGGTGCCCGGTTCGGCGGTGCGACGAGCCTCATGGCCGGGCGACCCCTATGCGCTCAGGGTGTTCACGAATCGGGACAGTGATTCGGCGGCCGACATGAGTCCCCCGACCCCGGTCTGAATGACCCCGGCAGCGCTTTCCGGTTGAGTGAGCAGATAGAACGCGACGAAAGCGATGAGGGCGTACCCCAGCCACTTCTTCAACCTCGCCATGACCGACTCCCCACGAATGCTGATGACCCACTGACCCAAGGTGATTGTTACACCGACATACGGGCCCGTAAAGCCAGATGCCCGTTTCGGGCGTGGCGTTCCCGGTGCGGGGTGTGGTGCTGGTCACCCGGCTGCCGGCCGGGTGGCCGGACCGGTCAGCGGCGTTCGGCGAAGGCGAGTGCGAGGACCTGCAGGTGCTGTCGCGCGATGCGTTCCACGAGCTCGGGGGTCGCCCCTCCGGTGACGTCGAGGGCGCCCTGGCGCGCCGCGTCCACACATCGGGTGATGGTGGCGGCGTCGTGTACTCCGGTGAACTCGGAGTTCAGGCGCTCGACGACGGGGGAGAGGTCGCGCGGCGTAGTGGTCTTCTCGGGCATCTCACTCCTTCGAGGGAAAAGGGTGACCGGTTGCGCTGTGTACCCGCAAGCAGGCGCTTGGTAACGGCCCTCGGGGTCAATATTACGGGTCGGGCATATGGCCGATGGTGGTCGGAGTTCGGCTATCGGGGATGGGGGAGGGTGTCTGCGGTTGTGGTCTGTCGGTGAGTCGGGGGCGACTGTTGCCCATGATCGACCCTGAGTGTCACGACTCCATATCGGTCTGAATTCGGCCTACGTAAATCGTCGTGTTCCGGGTGCTCAGAACGCGGTCACCAATCCAGCGCGGATGATCGTCCGAGCGCCTGTTCGAACCAACCGGGGTCTTCCCTGATTTCGGATGTCCAATCATCTTTATTCGGATTGATACAAAAAAGGCGGACCCGTCGCCGGTCCGTACGGTCGGCCGACGGCGCCCCGCGGCAACCGCGTTCACGGGGTCCGATGCCGCCGGACCGGAATCGGTTCAGACAGATCCGTACAACCGGTCGCCCGCGTCTCCCAGGCCCGGCAGGATGAAGCCCTTGTCGTTCAACCGCTCGTCGACGGCGGCCGTGACCACGCGCAGCGTCGCCCCGTTCTGCTCGCCCAGGTTTTCGGTCAGGGTCTGCAGCCCTTCGGGGGCGGCCAGTAGGCAGATGGCGGTGACATGGTCGGCGCCGCGCTCGACGAGCAGGCGCAGCGCCGCTGCCAGCGTTCCTCCGGTGGCCAGCATCGGGTCGAGCACGTAGCACTGCCGGCCGGAGAGGTCGTTGGGCAGCCGGTCGGCGTAGGTGGCCGGGCGCAGGGTCTCCTCATCGCGGGCCATGCCCAGGAATCCGACCTTCGCTGTCGGCAGCAGCCGGGTCATCCCGTCGAGCATGCCCAGCCCCGCCCGGAGGATGGGCACGACGAGCGGTGTGGGCCGGGTCAGCTGGGTACCGGTCATCGGCGTCAGCGGAGTCTCCACGGTCACGTCGGCCACGCGCACGTCGCGGGTCGCCTCGTAGGCGAGCAGCGTCACGAGCTCGTCGGTCAGCCTGCGAAACGTGGGCGAGTCGGTGCGCACGTCGCGCAGCGTGGTGAGTTTGTGCGCGACCAGCGGGTGGTCGACGACCAGGGTCTCCATTGAACACTCCGGTTGAGCTGGGCAAACGATGGGAAATCGGCGCCGAGTCTATCCGCGCGAAGGCGGACCGCCGCCCCTGCGCGGCCTGGGATTCGGTGCGGAGGACGGAGCGGAGGAGTATCCGTAACCCGATCGCGTCGGCCGTAACGTTCTGCTGGGGGGCGGTTGTCCGTTGTAATAGAGGTTGTGAGCGCCGACTTCTATCACGAGGCAGATTCCCTCTGGGGAAACCGGGTCGCGGGCGACCGCGACCGCTACGATGACGCCGCGCCGGACGATCTGCGATCCTGGCCCGATCACAGCAGGGCTGGTGGGGTGACGATGACGGAACTCGACGACGACGATGACGGCGGCGATTTCGCCGCGGTCGCGTACCGCGAGGAGGACTACTGGGATGTCTACCTGCTCCCGGTGGCCCTCACGCAGGACTTCAAGGGGCTGCTGCACGCCTTGCGGCAGCAGCCCAGCATCAGCGGCGCGATCGGCATGCTCGCCATCGGCGACGACTTCTTCGTGATCGTGCGCCTCTACGGCGACGACGTGAGCCTGTTCCTCTCCGACGTCACGGCGTCCGTGGACTGGCAGGTGGCGCGCGACGTCCTGGAGTACCTCGACATCGACGTGCCCGACGACGAAGACCTGGACCAGGTGCTGCCCGCCGGCGACATGTCGGTGCTCGCCGATCTCGGCCTGGACGAGATGGAGCTGGGCGCCCTCGCCGGCGACCTCGACCTCTACCCCGACGAGGTCCTGGCCAGCATCGCCGAGCGCATCGGATTCCACCAGGCGTTCCAGCGTGCGGTGGACTCGATGGGGTAAGGGACTCTGGATCGATCAGTGGATCGGTGATCGACGGCAGGTCAGGCCCCCGGCCGACGCCCGCGAGAGAGGACTGGAGAGCGTGCGGTGTCGATCTTCTCAGCGGTCTTCTGCAGTGTCGCCGACGAATGGACGGGCGTAGAGACCGACCTCGACGACGCGGCGAGCATCGACGACGTCGCCGACATCATGCGCGACGCCGCCGGCTCCGCCTCCGAAGGCACGATGGTCCTGCTGATGGAGGCGGACGACGAGTGGTTCGCCGTGGTGCGTGTGGAGGACCACTCCGACCCCCGCGTCTTCCTCTCCGACGTGCGGGTCGTCCACGAGCACTCCGTCGCGGCACTGCTGCTGGACAGCGGCGAGATCGAGGCGCCCGAGCAGGTCGAGGGGACCGGCCAGAAGCCCTATCCGCAACCCGGCGGGGACACCCTCCTGCTCGACGACCTCGGCACGCCCTCCGGCGAGCTCGTCTCGCTGACCACCGGCAAGGGGCTGCTGCCCAGCGACGTCCTCGCCGAGATCGCCGACCGCGCCGGGTTCGGCGAACCGCTGGAGGCGCTGCGGCTGTGACCGGAACCGGGGGCGCCCCGGTGCCCATGGACCGCGCCGGGATCGACGCGGCGCTGCGCCTGGCGCTGGACGAAAGCGGGCGCACCGCCGACAGCGGCGACGTCCCGGTGGGCGCGGTCGTGCTCGACGCCGCGGGCGAGGTGGTCGGCGCCGGGCGCAACGAGCGCGAGGCGGGCGGCGATCCCACGGCCCATGCCGAGGTCCTCGCCCTGCGCTCCGCGGCCCGCCGCCGCGGCGGGTGGCGCCTGAGCGGCTGCACGCTCGCGGTCACCCTGGAACCGTGCACGATGTGCGCCGGCGCCCTCGTGCAGGCCCGAGTCGACCGCCTGGTCTACGGCGCCCGCGACCCCAAGGCGGGAGCGGTCGGGTCCCTGTGGGACGTGGTCCGCGACCCCCGCCTCAACCACCGCCCCGAAGTGGTGCCGCCCGACCTCGTCGCGCCCGAGCTGGCCGAGCGGTGCGGTGCGGTCCTTTCCGAGTTCTTCTCACTGCGCCGTATCCGGTAGAGTACCCAGCGGTGGAGTCGCCTAGTGGCCGATGGCGCTCGCCTCGAAAGCGAGTGTAGGGAGACCTACCGTGGGTTCGAATCCCACCTCCACCGCCGCCGAAGGAGCCGGCCGCCCGATGCGGGCGGCCGGCTCCTCTCATGTGTGCGCGTGCCCGAGGTGCACTCCGGGTTCAGGCCGGGCACTACCCGGCTCCCGGGCGGACTCGTTCGCGAATCCCGGAGTCCCCTCCTCAGGGAGCGGCCCTGACAGTCGACGCCGTGGGCCCCGCGGTCTCCCGGCGGTTTCGCGACTCCCCGCTGGAGCGCGCGCTGGTCTCGCCGTGGGCCGGACCGCTGACGTGGACCTCTGCGTCGACCCTCATGGTCGGCCCCTTCGTGGGACGGTACCCCGCGCTGGTGCTCGACGCTGCGGGGCTGCAGCCGGCCTGGGCGGCGCACGCCCTCGGGTACGTGATCGGGGGATGCGCGGTCGCCGGCTATCTCGCGCTGATCGCCGTCGGACTGCGCCGGAGGTATGCGGCGGGCGAACGGGGTGTCGACGCGCGGGTCCAACGTGCGGCCAGGCTGGTCCTCCACAGGGGAGAACTCGTGGACGACCCCGCCGCCAACCGGGTCGCCGCGTCGCTGGGACGGATGCACCTGCGCTTGGGGTGGACACCGCCCGTCGCCCGGACCTTCCAGGTCCTCGCCGCCGGCGGCGCCGTTCTGATGGCGGTCGCGCTGTTCATGTCCGCCGGCGGAGACGCCACCGACACCGCCGCGGCCGCCGCCCAGACTCTCGGTCTGTCGGCCGCGGCAGTGGCGTTCCCGATCCCTGCGCGCATCCGGGTCAACAGCCGCCGGATCGTCGCGCTTCAGGCCGCCGAAGCCTGGTACAGCACCTCGGGACGTCCGCCCAGAAGCCCGGACTCCGGTTGTTCGTGCGTCTGAACGTCCCGGCAGCGGAACCGACAGCCGCCCCGATGCGCGGGGCGCCGTGCTGGCTATGTCGGGTCGCGCGCGGCCGCCCGCCCGCACCTCCGGGAAGGCCGCCGTGCAAGGGGCTTCGGCGACGTGTCGATCTGTCGACATCCCCGGTGTACCCGTCTCCCGGTTCGAGCACGGCACCGATAGCGGCTCGTGCCACAGGCTCCGCGGTCTTGGCGGCCCGGCGGCCGGATCCGGCACGGAGAGGACACGCCTGTCCATCCGGGACGGCGGTTACGGTTCCTCCCGCATCCCCCTGCAAAAGGAGACCTCGTGACTGCCGACCCCGTCGGCGGCTCCGCGCGCGCCCGCGGCTGCACGCCGGAGCGCCTGCGCCTGCTGCCGCTGGAGGCCGAGGCGACCCGGCGCGGCGTGGGAACCGCCGTCACCGTGGTCCCGCGCATCGCGGCTCAGCCGCCGCGCACGACGGAGAACCCGCACGGGTTTGCGGACTCGTCCCTCCGGGACGGCGGCGTCCGGTGAGTGCGGGCGGGCCCGGACCCGGGCGGCAGGCGGTTTCCCCGGACGGCGGGGCGCATGCGGGCGTCGGCCCCGAGTTCTCGGCAGGCTCCCGCGGCTACCTGTGGGAGCGTGTCCTGATCCTCCGGTGGAACAGCCCGCGGCTGTTCAAGGCGTGCATCGCTCTGCCTGCCGGAACGCTTGTCGGCGCGCTGGTCCCGCGCATGGTGCTCGGACCCGGGAGGGACTTCCCCGTCCCGCAGGACGCCGTATGGATCGCTTCCGTGGCGGGAGGGCTGTGCGGCGCCGTCCTGCCGGCGGTGGTCGGCTGGGCCGCCGGCGGAATGGATGCGGCGAAGGGCGCGGACCGGATCATCGACCGCAGCGCGGATCCGCGGCGGGTGCGCGCGGCGCGGTCGGTCCTGCGGAGCGGAGAGCCGGCGGGCGACGCGGAGACCGACCGGATCGCCGCGGCGATGGCGGGGGTCCTCGGGCAGGGCCCGTCGAGCGCGCGGCGCTCCCGCTTCCTGATGATCGTCTCCGGGGCCCTCGCCGCTTGGCAGGCGGTCGCCACCGTCTTCGCGGCCGTCCACGGTGACGTGGCCACCGCTCTGGTCTCCGGGGCCGCGGCCTTGATCATGGTCGCGGCCGTCGTCGGCAGGCCGGCGGAGCAGCGGGCTCGCCTGCGCCGAGAGCGCGTACTGGCACTGTACGCCGCCGAGGTCTGGTCCGGCCGGGTCGACGAGGCCGTCGTCCGAGGGCTCCAGGGACGATCCCCATCGGAGGCGTGAGTCGCACAGCCGGGCCCGCGTGCGCGGCCGTCGGCCCCTCGGCGGACCGGGCCGCGGGAGCACTCGCTCTGGGACACGGCGCTCGGAAGGCCGGGCCCTCTCGGGCTCCTCTGCGCCCGTCGGCATACGTGCAGTTCATGCGGCTGCCCAGCCTGCGGTGCCACCGTGACCAGGTGCAACGCAGCGGGGACTCGGCGGGCCGGCGCGGTCGCCTCGGCGGAGAGGGGGAGGGGGCCGGTGCGTCGATTTGAGGCCTGGCGGAGTCCCCGGTTTCGGGTGTCCCCATGTGGAGGGCTCTGTCGTGACCTGCACCCCACATCCTCCGATCGGGAAAAAGTCGCCAGTGCGGTGACCTGGTCGTGTGGCACCAAGCGGTGAGACGCCCCAGTTGGGGCGGCACTGCATCAGAGATGTCCGTTTCGGGGTTTATGCGTGCCTCATGTGGCTGCGGGGTATCAGGCCGCGGCGCCCGCACGGGCGCGCCTGCTGACCCGAACCCCCGAAGGACAAGCATGGACGACTCTCCCGTGAGTACCGGCTATGACCAACCCTCCGCCAGCGTCTACACCCCCAAATGGATGCGCACCTACGACCGGATCGTGTTCGGCGGAACCTGCCGGTGGTACGGCTGGGGTCCCACCGCAGCACGCCTGGTGGAGTTCTACCGGGAGCACTTGGGGCGGCGCCACCTCGACGTCGGTGTGGGCACCGGGCTGCTGCTGGACCGCGCGGGCATGCCCGCGGACTACGAGAAGCTCCACCTGCTCGATCGCAACCAGGTGCCGCTGGAGATGACCGCCCGCCGGCTGCAGCGGTTCTCGCCGACCACGACCGCGGCCGACGCGCAGGAGCCGTGGCCGCTGCCCGACGACCGGTTCTCCTCGGTGGGGTGCTCGTTCACCATCCACTGCCTGGCGGATGAGCAGGGGCGCGGAATCGCCGCCAAGGCCTCCTTCTTCGACGAGGTCGCCCGCGTGCTGGAGCCCGGCGGAACCTTCTTCGGCACCACTCTGCTGAGCCGCGGCGACTGGAAGGGGTGGCGCCCCGTGGCCGGCCCGCTCATGGCGGTCTATCGCCGCAAGGGGTGGTTCGACAACTCCCACGACACCGCCGGCGATCTGCGGCGGGAACTCGACGCCCGCTTCGACGCCGTCCAGGTTCACGTCGAGGGGTGCACCGCGTTCTGGACCGCCCGCGCCCGCGCGTGAACCGCATCGCCCCCGTGCCCGCCGCGCCCGCGCATTGAGCGGGCGCGCCGTCCGACCGGTGCCGACCAGGCCGATCGGGCGGATGCCTCGGGGCGCGGCGCACCCGCCGCGCCCCGGGCGGTTCTTCCCACGCCCCGAGAGTCATGCTGAGAGAGGCCATGTTCCCCACGGACGACGGTTTCGCCCCCCGGATCGCCGCACCACACGAGCGGATCGAGGTCCGGCGGCGGCGGTGGGCGCGCGAGCCGCTGAGCGTGCACCGCACGCTCGCCCCGTTGCGCGCCGTGGACCGGCCGCCGCCCCGCGATGTGCCCGCCGATCGCGCGTCGGGTCCGGCCCGTGTCCGTCGCCCGCTCACCTGCGCCGTCGGCGCCCGCCGCAAGCTGCCCGGGCGCGGCAACGCCTGCCATGCGGGCGATCTCGCGCGCAACCCGGCTGGACTCCCATGATCACGCGGTGGAATAATCCCGCTCGAGCGCGGCATTCCGCCACACCGCACCGGACATCAGGACAGGGATTGAGCGGTCCTCGCGGGGCGGCAAAGGAACCTGTCCGCCGCCGCAGCAACGACCCCGACCCGAGGACCCCCCAATGACCATGCGTCGCATCACGATCGTCGGAACCGGCCAGGCCGGCCTGACGCTGGGCAACCTGCTGCGCAACGCCGGCCACCAGGTGCGCATGACCGGATCCATGACCAGCACCGAACTGCGCAAGGGGCGTCCCGACCTCACTCAGATGTCGTTTCCCTCCACCCGCCGCATCGAGGAGGAGGCCGGTCTCTACAACCGGCTCGACTGGCTGGACGCCGCGCCGCGGCTGCGCGGTGTCGACCTGTCGCTGCGCCCGGGCGGCGGCGAGGACATGACCATCGCCAGCGACTGGAGCGGCGGCTGGGGGCTGTCCGTCGACCGCAGCGTCAAGATCGCCGACTGGCTGGACCGCTACGAGGACGACTGGGGATCGACCACGATCCACGCCATGACCACCGGCGACCTGGACTACATGCTGCAGACCGGCATGACCGAGCTGATCGTGGTGGCCACCGGCGACAGCCAGTTGGGCCGCGTCTTCCCGATCGACGCCGAGCACACCGCCGGAGCGCGGCGCCGCGCCTACGCGCAGGCGTTCGTGGTGGGCGCGGACCACCCGGGTGACCGCATCCTGGCGGCCTCGCTGCCCGAGGGGGAGGTCTACCTGATCCCGGTGCTGACCACCGCCGGGCCGGTGACCAGCGTCCTCATCGGGGCCCGGGCCGGGGCCTCCGCGCTGGACTGCCACGAGAACGACGAGCGCACCGTGCCCGACGACCAGGTGTGGGAGCGCATGATGCTGCGCCTGGTCCAGCACGTCCCCGACTTCGCCGGCCTGTGCAAGGACGCCGTCCTGGCCGACGTCGACGGCCCCGCCACGGTGCTCACCCACGTCGACCCGGTCGTGCGCCGGCCGGTGGGCTACCTGGCGTCGGACCTGCCGGTCCTGGGCATGGCCGACGCGGTGCTGACCTCGGACCCGGTGAGCTGCCAGGGGTGGGGCAACTCCACCCGCTCGGCCCACATCATCGCCGACGAGATCGCCAAGCGCGGCGACGCGCCCTTCGACGCCCCCTGGATGCAGCAGGTCCACGACCGGTTCTGGCACGAGGCCGGGCGCCACGCGGCCGCCTTCTCGGAGATGATCGACCAGTTCTACGCCGGCACCCTGCCGGCGCACTACCTGGAGGTGGCCGGGGCCGCAACGGCCTACCCCGAGGTCGCCAAGCGGTGGAACGACGCCTTCGACAACCCCTCCGACTTCGCGAACTTCCTCTACAGCCAGGACGAGGCGCGCGCCTACCTCGCCGAGGTCGCCGCCCGCGCCTGAGCCTGCGCCCACCCATACGCCTATCCCAGCCCTCCCAGAGACCCGGTCCCCGTTTCCTCATCACCGTCCCTTGGAGGTTGGCTTGGCCTGCCCTGCAGCCCCCCGTCCCCTTCACGAACCCGCCCCCGGCCGCGCCGCCGCGGCCGCCGACCGCGGCGACCGCGGCCGCCGCAGAGCGGGGGCGCCGCGATGACCCGCCCGGTGATCGTCGGCATGTCCTGCCGCCTGCCCGGCGGCGTCGACTCCCCCGAATCCCTGTGGGCGGCGCTGTATGACGGCGCCGACCTCATCACCGACCCCTCAGACGACCACCCCCACCAGCGCGAGGACGTCCTGCCCGGCGGCCTGCTCGACGACGCCGACATGGACCTCGACGCCGACCACTTCGGCCTGTCGCCGCTGGAGACCCGCACCCTCGACCCGCAGCAGGCCCTGCTGCTTGAGGGGGTCGACGAGGCGCTGCAGGACGCCGGGATCGCCCCGGGTGACCTGCGCCGCACACCGGTGGGTGTCTGGGTGGGCTCCTCCTGCCTGGACCAGTCCATCACCCACCTCGGAACCGACCACGGCGGCACCATGGTCGAGACGGCCGGAGCGCTGCCGAGTATGCTCGCCGGCCGCCTCGCCCGCGCCTTCGACCTGAGGGGGGCGGCCGAGGTGGTCAACACCGCCTGCTCGGCGTCGATGGTGGCGCTGCACCGCGCCCGCCAGGCGCTGCTGCTGGGCGAGGTCGACACCGCCGTGGTCGCCGGGGTCCAGCACCTCGGCCTCGACACCCACACCCGCATGTTCCGCAACTCCGGTACGTATTCGCCCACCGGCCGGTGCCGCCCGTTCGACGTCGACGCCGACGGGTTCGTGCGCGGCGAAGGGGTCGCGGTGCTCGTGCTGACCACGGCCGAGCGCGCGTCCGCGACGGGTGCGCGGGTGCGCGCCGAGCTGCTGGGCAGCCACACGAACGCCGACGGGTTCGTGCCCCACGGGCTGGCTTCACCGAGCCGGGGCGCCCAGACGGATCTGCTGCGCCACGTCTACGAGCGGTCCGGGGTCGACCCGTACGCGGTGGGCTACGTGCACGCCCACGGCACCGCCACCCGCGCGGGAGACGCGGCCGAGTCCATGGCATTGGCCAACGTGATGGGCCGCGGCCGCGCCGAGGGCGAGCGGCTGGTGCTGGGCTCGGTCAAGGCCAACCTCGGCCACCTGGAGGGCGCCGCCGGCGTCGTCTCCGTCGTGTCCACTGTGCTGGCGCTGGAGCACGGCCTGATCCCGCCCACCCCGCACCACACCGAGCCGCTGCCGCGCATGGCCGAACTGGGGCTGGAGGTCGCCACCGCTCCGCGGCCCTGGCCGGGTCCGCCCGATCGGCGCCGCCTGGCGGGGGTATCGGCGTTCGGGTTCGGCGGCACCAACTCCCATGTCATCCTCGCGCTGCCCGAGGCGGCGCACCCGGAGACCGGCGCGCAGGAGGAGCCCGCAGAACCGGTCGCGCGCCTGCTGCCGGTCTCGGCCGCCGGTCCGGCGCCGCTGGCCGAAACGGCCGACCGCTGGGCCGGCCACCTGCACGGGGCCCCGCACGCCGCCTGGGAGGCGATCACCCGCACCGCCGCCACCGGCCGCGACCACCTCGCCCAGCGCGCCGCCGTCGTCGCCGAGGACCCCACAGGCGCCGCCGCGGCGCTGGAGGCGCTGGCGGCCGGGCGCGGCCACCCGGCGCTGATCCCTCCGCGCCGCGCGCCTGCGCGGCCGCCGCGGGTCGTGTTCGTCTTCCCCGGCCACGGTTCCCACAAGGCGGGAATGGGTGAGCTGCTGGCCCGGCGCGAGCCGGTGTACGCCGCTGCGCTGCAGGAGGCGCGCGCGGCTCTGGACGCCCACCGGCCGCAGACTCCACTGGAGGAGGCCGACCTGCGGGCGGTGCAGCCGGCCGCCGTGGCCCACCAGATCGCGCTCAGCGCACTGCTGGCCCACTGGGGCGTCCGGCCCGACGCGGTGGTGGGCCACTCCTTGGGCGAGGCGGCGGCCGCCCGCGTGGCCGGAGCGCTCAGCCTGGAGGACACCGCCCGCCTGGTGGCCGAGCGCAGCGCGCTGCTGGCCGAATCCGCCGCATTGGGCGGCATGCTGGCCACCGATCTGGACGCCGACCGGGCCGTTGCGGCCGCGCGGGCGAGCGGCACCAGCCTGGCCGCTGTCAACGGCCCCGCGTCGACGGTGCTCTCCGGAACCCACGCCGCACTCGCGGCGCTGCGGGAGCACTTGGAGGCCCATTATCCGCGGGCCCGCTTCTGGGAGGTGGACCAGGCGCCGCCGGCGCACTCGCCGCTGCTGGATGCGGCCGCCGACCGCCTGGCCGCGGCCCTGGGCGAGCTGGCGCCCCGGGAGTCGGCGGTGCCCATGGTCTCCACCGCCACCGGTGCCGGGATCGGCGGAACGGAGCTGACGGGCGACTACTGGGGCCGCCAGCTCCGCGCGCCGGTCCAACTGGCCGCGGCGGTGGCCGCGGCTGTCGGCGATCCCGGAGCGCCGGCGGTGCTGGTGGAGGTCAGCGCCCGAAGCGTGCTGGCGCCGGCCCTGACCGACGATGTGCTGGCGTGTGCCGAAGAGGCCCACGACGAGCACACCGCGCTGCTGCGTCTGGCGGGCGGGCTGTATTCCCGGGGCGTGCCGCGCGCCTGGGACGAGGCAAGGCCCGCGGCGGCGGTACCGCTGCCGGCGCGCGCCTGGGCCCGCCCGAGCGACCGTCCCGAGGCCCCGGAGCGCGGTGATGACCTGGCGCGGCGCCGCGCCGAGCTGGAGGCGGCGGCCGACGAGGCGCAGCGTCGCGACGTTCTGGCGCGGGCGCTGCAGGCGTGGGTGGCCGAGCAGGTGCCCGGTCAGGCCGGAGCCGAGCCGGTGGGGCTGGATACCGACCTGGCGGCGCTGGGGCTGGGGTCGCTGGTACTGATGGGGCTGCGCACCCGCCTGCACCAGCTGACCGGCCGGCAGGTCGAGATCGCCGACTTCTACGGCGAGGCGGGTGTGGCCACGCTCGGTGCGGTGCTGGCGCCCCGTTCCCGCTGACGGCCTTTCCTCCGCATCAGCGGCAAACGGGGCTCGGTCCGACCGCCGGTCGGACCGAGCCCCTACCTGATTCGTCGGAGCCGGAGGCCGACCACGGCGCGACGCCTCTCCCCGATCCCCTGATCCGACGTCCCCTCGCCACTACAACGCGCGTGCGCGCGGGGATTGTCGACTTATCGGCCAATCTGTTTTCGCGGTTCAGGTGCGGCCGATATCGGCGATAACGCGGCCGCAACCGCAATGCGGGAATGGGGGCGTCTCGCAATCCCCGGTTCGGAGCCGGACCCTACACGGCTGTCGGCGGCCGGTGGGAAAGGGCTTCCTCAAGGCTGCCGTCGATCGGCATCAGCCTGGCGATCCCGCAGATCTCCAGGACGCGCCGGACGTTGCGTCGAGGCGCGACGACGCGGATGGTCTTCCCGCGCGAGATGGCCCTGCGGCGGGCTGTGAGCAGGGCGTGCACGCCCGAGGAGTCGCAGAAGACGGTCTCGGACATGTCGACGACGAGAACGCCGGCGTTGGAGTCGAGCACCTCGAACATGCTCCGCACCAGGCCGTCGCGATTGTGGATGTCGATTTCCGCGGGCATCGCGGCGACGGCGTTCCGCTCGTTCGAGTCGGCCGGTGGAGAGAAGGCTGTATGCATAAGCTTCGCCCTTCGGACCCAAGGCTGCGAGGTGGCCCTTGGCCGGACCGGGAGCCCTCGGCGGTCTCCACCATGTCTACCAACCTGCCTCCCAAATCCGGGCAAACCACGGTTATACATCGGCCATTTTGCGCAACTCGCCCATATAGCCACATTCTGGTGGGCTTATCGGTCGCAAGAATCCGACGTTTGCGGCGCGCAGTGACGGGGCAGCGAAAGGGTGGGTCCGGAGGCGCGGCCCGAGGGTGCCCCGCTCACTCGCCAGAGCCGGCGGGGACATCCGTTCACGCGGAGGGGACCGGGTTTCCGGTCAGGTGATTATGAAACAGCCCACGCAGATCGTCGCGAAAACCGACTACATCGGACGCGGCGCCGTCGTGACAGTGCCGCAGAGCATCGAACCCTGGCACACCCGCTGCTTGCGCGAGCAGTTGCTGTGGCTGCTCAACGAGCGCCTCGACGAGGTGGTGATCGACTTCACGCCCACGATCTCCTGCACGTCCGCGATGAGTGAGGCGCTCGAACGCGTCTACACCCGCACCCGGGCGCGGGGGATCGGGCTGTCGCTGGTACTCGACCAGGACTCCCCGCCGGCGAAGGCGCTCGAGGAGTCCGGGCTGACGAGGATGCTGCCCGTCCACGCCGACCGCGCCGAGGCCGAGCGCGGCCTGCGGGAGCGCGCCGCCTCGACGGCCCGCCGCAGGCGCGGGCAGGAGCCGAGCACCGTGCCTCCGCCGCGGAGCGGGCCGGTCGCGCAGGCGTCCTGAACCGTACGCCGGCGGTGGCCGGAACCGCCGGGCGGACGGCCGCGGCGGTTCGTGCCGACACGTCGCCACATCGACCGGTCGTGTCGACCCGGTCCGCTGCGCGCACGCACTCGGCGGCGGGAAGCCCCAGCGCGGTCTTGTGGAGGTGCGACATCCGGAGCCTGAGGACCACGCGGCTCTCGGCCGACTGCCGTTCGAGGAACGCCGCCGCTCTCGGGGGCCGGAACCGGTCTCGGGAGCCGGGCCCAGCAGGTCCCGGCCGACGGCGTCGCCGGGCGCGCTTGCGGGTTCGGACACCTCCGCTTCGCCCTCGGCGACGGCGAAGGACCAGGGAGCGGGGCCCGTGTGTAGCGCGGCGCGCGCGTTCCGCCGGAACAGGCGCTGACTCGCTCGGCGGTCGACGGGACGCGGACGGTGCGCTCGACGGGGCCCGGCTGCAGAGCACCGCGGACAGGTGCGGACGGCCGTCGGCGCGCACGCTTGCGAGCACACCGAAGCGCTGCCCGATGAGCAGGGACGACGGTTCCGGTTCGGTCAGCACGCGAGGACCGGGGCGGTAGGCGGCGGGCCTGGGGAGCACGGACACGGTTGCGGACGTCTGCGACCGACCGGATGTGCGGTCCGGGCGCGCGCGCCGCGTCCCGACACGCCGCAGAGCGGCTTCCGGGCCGCCGGGTGTCCCGCCCGCCGGGCCCGAGAACCGGCCGACCGAGGCGGACGAACGACGAAGGCCCCGACCGCGCACCCGGTCGGGGCCTTCGTACTGCCTGCATAGAGGCGGCGGAGGATACGAGATTCGAACTCGTGAGGGGTTGCCCCCAACACGCTTTCCAAGCGTGCGCCCTAGGCCTCTAGGCGAATCCTCCGCGGACAACTTTACCAGCCTGTACGGCGTGCTGTGACACGTCGGGCGCGCGCCCGACGCGCGCTCGACGCCCGACCCGCCCGCGCGCGCCCCGCCGGCGCGGCCGCGCGCGGGCGGGCGGATCAGGGCCGCGTGAGGACGGCCACCCGGCATCGCGCCGGAACGGTTCGCCGGGGCGCGAGTGTCGGATACAGTTGGGGGCAGACCCCTCGTGCGGCGTCACCTTATGAACCTCCCCAGGGCCGGAAGGCAGCAAGGATAAGTAAGCTCTGGCGGGTGCGCGGGGGGTCCTTTCTCTTTCCCGGGAGGCCGTTTCGCCCCCGCCTCACCGGCGCCGCCCCGTGCGGTCTGTCGCAGGTACAGGGTTGAATGGACCCGCGGACACGGCCGGGGGCGATCGGTCGCCCCGGATGGCCGGCAGTGCCGATCCGCGGAGGGAGCAGTGAGCGCGCCGTGAGCATCGCGCTGTATCGCAAGTACCGCCCTGCGACGTTCGGCGAGGTTCGCGGGCAGGAGCACGTCACCGACCCGCTGCGCCAGGCGCTGCGCAACGGCCGCGTGAACCACGCCTACCTCTTCAGCGGCCCCCGCGGATGCGGCAAGACCTCCAGCGCGCGCATCCTGGCCCGGTCGCTCAACTGCGACCAGGGGCCCACGCCCGATCCCTGCGGCACCTGCGACGCCTGTGTGGCGCTGGCCCCCGACGGCCCGGGCAGCATCGACGTCATCGAGATCGACGCCGCCTCCCACGGCGGTGTCGACGACGCCCGCGACCTGCGCGAGCGCGCCTTCTTCGCGCCGGTGAGCTCGCGCTACAAGGTCTACATCATCGACGAGGCGCACATGGTGACCCGCGAGGGCTTCAACGCGCTGCTCAAGCTCGTCGAAGAACCCCCGCCGCACCTGAAGTTCGTCTTCGCCACCACCGAGCCGGACAAGGTCATCGGCACCATCCGCTCGCGCACGCACCACTACCCGTTCCGGCTGATCCCGCCGAGCACGCTGCGCGAGCTGATGGAGGAGATCCTCACCGACGAGGGAGTGCCGTTCGACGCCGCCGCCCTGCCGCTGGTGGTGCGCGCCGGTGCCGGTTCCGCCCGCGACTCGCTGTCCATCCTGGACCAGCTGCTGGCCGGCTCCGACGAGAACGGCATCACCCGCGAGGGCGCGGTGGCGCTGCTGGGCTACACCGACTCCAGCCTGCTGGGCGACATGGTCGACGCGCTGGGCGCGGCCGACGGAGCCGCGGTCTTCGGCCTGATCGACCGGGTGATGGAGGGCGGCCACGATCCCCGCCGGTTCACCGCCGACCTCCTGGAGCGCACCCGCGACCTGGTGGTGCTGGCGGCGGTGCCCGACGCCCTGGACAAGGGGCTGATCAACGTCGCGCCGGACACCGTGGACCGGATGCGGGAACAGGCCGAGCGCCTCGGCCCGGCCCGGCTCACCCGGGCCGCCGACATCCTCAACCAGGGCCTGACCGAGATGCGCGGCGCCACCTCCCCGCGGCTGCTGCTGGAGCTGATGT
The DNA here is from genome assembly GCF_039542725.1 of Streptomonospora halophila. Lineage (NCBI taxonomy): Bacteria > Bacillati > Actinomycetota > Actinomycetes > Streptosporangiales > Nocardiopsidaceae > Streptomonospora > Streptomonospora halophila. Next base: position 100,501 of record NZ_BAABIK010000018.1, read on the forward strand.
GCGCGCGGGTCCTGCTTCCGGGCTCCGCTGGCGGTGGCGACTCCGGCGCGCTGCTCGCGCGCCTGGAGCAGCTGGAGCAGCGAATGGCCTCCGGGCAGGCGGCGCCCGCACCCGCTCCCGCGCCGTCCCGGCCTGCTGCGGGGGCGCCGGTCTCGCCGCCGGCCGCGGCCTCCAGCGTTCCCGCGGCGCCGGACTCTCCTCCGGCGCGTCCCGAGCCCGCTCCGGCGCCGGATCCCGCACCCGCTGCGGAGCCGGCGGCTCCCGCACGGTCCGCGGCGCCGGCCGCCGACTCCCGGCCGGCCCCGGCCGCGGACGACTGGGGCATCTCCGGCGGCGACGGCGCGTCGGCGCCCCCGCGCGCTCCGGCTCCGGCGGCGCCGGGCGGCACCGGTACCGCCGACCTCGGCGGCATCCAGGCCGCGTGGGGCCAGATCATGGAGGCCGTCAAGGGCATCCGCCGGTTCACCTGGATGGTGCTCAGCGGCAGCGACGTCCGCCCGGTGGGGGTCGAGGGCAACCTGGTCCAGCTCGGGTTCACCCGGCCCAACGAGGCCAAGGGGTTCTCCAACAGCGGCAGCGACAAGGTCGTCTCCCAGGCCATCCGGCAGGTGCTCGGCACGGAGGTCCGGGTGGCGGCCGTGCCCGCCAACGGGTCGGGCCCGGCGTCCGCGGGCCCGCCCGCGCCGCCGCGCCCGCCGGCCGCGCCTCCCGCCGCGCCGTCGGGCGGCGAGCCGGCGGGATGGGAGGCTCCTCCGGCCCCGCAGCCGCCGGATGACCCCGGCGCCGCCGCGGTCCCCGGTCCCGGCCCCGATGCGGAGTCCGCACCGCCCGCCGGGCGCGGGGACGGCGCCGCAGCCCCGCGCGGCCTTCCGGCGCCGGCGCACCAGCAGGAGCCGCCTCCCGACCCCTACGAGGACGCGGCCGGGGCGCCGCCGCCCGAACCCGGCCCCGCTCCCGAGCCCGCGCCCGCCACCGCGCAGCCGGCTCCCGCGCCGCAGGCCCGCGAAGCCGACACCCCCGCCCCGAAAGCGGCCGGCAGCGGCCCGCACTCGGGATTCGCGCTGATCGAGGCCGAGCTCGGCGGCAAGATCATCAGCGAGATCGACCACACGGCCGAGTGAGCCGGCGCCCGCGCCGCCGCGCGCGGGTCCGCTGCGGCCGCTGTCCGCTTGTCGCCGAGTCGCCCAGTCGCCCAGTCGCCCAGTCGCCGAGTCGACACACCGGCCCGCGCCCCCGGGCGGCGTGCGCCGAGCACGCCCGTCGCCCCGCATGCGCACCGGGCCTTCGGCGCGCGCGGTCCAAGGCGCGATGAGCGGATACGCTCGCAAGCACGGACAGCGCAGGCAAGGAGAGATGCAGTGAACCCTGGCGGCGGAATGGACATGCAGGCCCTCCTCCAGCAGGCCCAGCAGATGCAGCAGCAGCTCATGGAGGCCCAGCAGCAGCTCGACGAGGCCCAGGTCGAGGGCACCTCGGGCGGAGGGCTGGTGAAGGTCACGGTGAGCGGCCGCGGCTCGGTGGAGGAGATCAACATCGATCCCCAGGCCATCGACACCGACGACGCCGACGAGACCGCGCAGACGGTCGCGGACATGGTGCTGGCCGCCATCCGCGACGCCGAGTCCTCGGTGGAGGAGCTCCAGCAGGAGAAGATGGGCCCGCTCGCCGAAGGCCTCGGCGGCGGCATGCCCGGCGGAGGGATGCCGGGCGGCGGCATGCCGGGCCTTCCGGGCTTCTAGGCGCGGTTCCGCCCGCGGTCGGCCCGCGGGCGGAATCCGCGTGCCCCGCCGCCCTCAGCGGCGGGGTGGAGGGCGGCGCGCAGCCGCGCCTCCCGGCGGGCTCAGCCCGAAGCGTCGGCGTTGGCCACGGAGAGGTCGGCGAGGCGGCCGTGCTCGTCGAACGCGGCGCTCACCGTGTGGCTGCCGCGGACTCCGCGCAGCCCCCCGTCGGGCCCGGTCTCGACCGCGGCACCGTGCCGCTCCAGATAGCCGCCTACCGTGGCACGCGGCTCGTGCGGGAACACCTCGATACCCTGCATGATCCGCCGCGGCAGGGTGATCAGGTCGAACTCGGCCCGCGGGATCGCCTCGTCGACCATGACCATGGCGACCCGGGCGCCGGTACCGGCCGTCACGCTGCCGTACCCGCGCCCCGAGACCGCTCCCGTCGACACGAGCAGGAGCCGTTCCAGCGCCATCCGCGCGTCGGCGAACTCCGACAGCTCCAGCCGCGGCGCCACGAGCTCGGGGATGCCGTACTCCTCCCCGATGCGGTGCAGGTCCAGCGACAGCGACAGCCGCTCGGAGCCCGGCGGATGCATGTGCGGGTTCGCCCACGCCCACACCCAGCTCCCGTCCGTGCCGAACGTCCCCAGCGGAGCCATCCGCACCGTGACCGAACCCTGCCGGAAGGTGCACGCCTCGATGTCCACGTGCCACTCGGCGGCGGGGTGGTAGGCGTTGTAGGCCTCGGTCTGCTCGATCGCCCAGGCCGCGCAGGCGGCGCCCATCCGCTCCAGGCCGGGGCTGAACCACCGGCGGGTTCCGTCCGCCGCGGCGCCGCCGGGTCCGTCGGGTTCTGCCATGCTCGTCGCTCCCTCTTCTCCGCCGGTCCGGTCGAGGTTCGACGCAGGCGGGGCGCAGACGGATCCCGCCTCCGGTGGCGGCGCCGGGCGGCCGACTGGGCTACGGTGGGAGGCGTAGCGATGACTCACCTGGATGGGCTATGTACGAGGGCGCGGTTCAGAACCTGATCGACGAGCTCGGGCGGCTGCCCGGCGTCGGTCCCAAAAGCGCGCAGCGTATCGCCTTCCACGTGCTCGCTGCCGAGGACGCCGACGTCAGGCGGCTTTCCGACGCGCTGATCGAGGTCAAGAACCGCGTGCAGTTCTGCGTGGTGTGCGGCAACGTCTCCGAGGAGAGCGAATGCCGCATCTGCCGCGACGCCCGGCGCGACGCCGCCGTCATCTGCGTCGTCGAGGAGTCCAAGGACGTCGTGGCCATCGAGCGCACCCGCGAGTTCCGCGGCCGCTACCACGTCCTCGGCGGCGCGATCAGCCCGATCGAAGGCGTCGGCCCCGACGACCTGCGCATCAAGGAGCTGATGTCGCGGCTCGCCGACGGCCAGATCACCGAGCTGATCCTGGCCACCGACCCCAACCTGGAAGGGGAGGCCACCGCGACCTACCTGGCGCGGCTGGTCAAACCGATGGGGCTGAAAGTCACCCGCCTGGCCAGCGGCCTGCCCGTCGGCGGCGACCTCGAGTACGCCGACGAGGTGACGCTGGGCCGGGCCTTCGAAGGCCGGCGGAGCTTGGAGTTCTAGCTCACATTCCGCGGCCGGGTGCCCGGCGGGTGCGTTCCGCGCGCCGCGCGGCGTTTGCCGAGATGGCGGCGCGACTTCGCGGCGAGCATGAGTATCCGCGTGCACACGGGGTACGTCCCCGCGCCGGTGCTGTTCGGTCCGCCGCCCTGCCATGCCGACTGCTTCGCAGGTGAGACGGCATCCCCGACATTCCGCTAGCTACACTTTCGAGTTGATTACCGTGATCCCGAACCCTCAGGAGCAACGACCGTGGCTCTGATCGTGCAGAAGTACGGTGGGTCTTCCGTCGCAGATGCGGAAGCCATCAAGCGAGTGGCCCAACGGATCGTCGCTCAGAAAAAGGCGGGTTACGACGTGGTCGTCGTGGTCTCGGCCATGGGCGACACCACCGACGAGCTGCTCGACCTCGCCGAGCAGGTATCACCGCTGCCGCCCGGGCGCGAGCTGGACATGCTGCTGACCTCCGGTGAGCGCATGTCCATGGCGCTGGTCGCCATGGCGATCGGCAACCTCGGCTACGAGGCCCGCTCGTTCACCGGTTCGCAGGCCGGCGTGCTGACCACGTCCCTGCACGGCAACGCCAAGATCATCGATGTCACCCCCGGACGCATCCAGGAGGCGCTCGACGAGGGCTCCATCTGCATCGTCGCCGGCTTCCAGGGAGTCTCCCAGGACAGCAAGGACATCACCACGCTGGGCCGGGGCGGGTCCGACACCACCGCCGTCGCGCTCGCGGCCGCGCTCGACGCCGACGCCTGCGAGATCTACAGCGACGTCGACGGCGTGTTCACCGCCGACCCGCGCATCGCGCCCACCGCCCGGCGCATCCCCAAGATCTCCTATGAGGAGATGCTGGAGATGGCCGCCTGCGGCACCAAGATCCTGCACCTGCGCTGCGTGGAGTACGCCCGCCGGTACGGAATTCCGCTGCATGTCCGCTCGTCGTTCAGTCAGAGGCCCGGTACCTGGGTCGTCTCAGAAGTTGAGGAATCCGAAGGCATGGAACAACCGATCATCTCCGGTGTCGCACACGACCGGAGCGAGGCCAAGATCACGGTCGTGGGCGTCCCCGACAGGATCGGTGAGGCGGCGACGCTCTTCTCGGTGCTCGCCGACGCCGAGATCAACATCGACATGATCGTGCAGAACGTGTCGGCCGCCTCCACCTCGCGCACCGACATCTCCTTCACGGTGCCGATGGACGCCGGCCAGACCGCGCTCGCCGCCTTGAAGAAGGTGCAGGACAAGGTCGGCTTCGAGTCGCTGCGCTACGACGACCAGATCGGCAAGGTCTCGCTGATCGGGGCGGGCATGCGCTCCTACCCCGGTGTCACCGCCCGCTTCTTCGACTCCATCGCCAAGTCGGGCACCAACATCGAGATGATCTCCACCTCGGAGATCCGCATTTCGGTGGTCGTCGAGCAAGACCAGGTCGACACGGCGGTCGCGGCCGCCCACTCCGAGTTCCAGCTCGACGCCGAGCAGGTCGAAGCCGTTGTGTACGGAGGTACCGGACGATGAGCGCACGCCGTCCCACCCTGGCCGTCGTCGGTGCCACCGGCGCCGTCGGCACCGTGATGCTGGACATCCTGTCGACCCGCGAGGACGTCTGGGGCGAGATCCGGTTGGTCGCCTCGCCGCGCTCGGCGGGCAAGCGGCTCACCGTCCGCGGTGCGGAGGTCGAGGTCCAGGCGCTGGCGCCGGAGGTCTTCGACGGAGTCGACGTCGCGATGTTCGACGTCCCCGACGAGGTCTCCAAGCAGTGGGCGCCCGTCGCCGCCGAGCGCGGCGCGGTCGCCGTGGACAACTCCGGCGCGTTCCGCATGGACCCCGAGGTCCCGCTGGTCGTGCCCGAGGTCAACGCCGAGCAGGCCCGCAACCGCCCGCGGGGCATCATCAGCAACCCCAACTGCACCACGCTGTCGATGATCGTGGCCATGGGCGCGCTGCACCGCGCCTACGGCCTCGCCGGGCTGGTCGTGGCCTCCTACCAGGCCGCATCGGGCGCCGGGCAGGAGGGCATCGACACCCTGCACGACCAGATCGAGAAGGCGGCCACCGACCGCACGCTGGGCAGCCGCGCCGGCGACGTGCGCGCCGCGGTGGGCGAGCAGGGCCCGTTCCCGGCGCCGCTGGCGATGAACGTCGTGCCGTGGGCCGGATCGCTGAAGGAGGACGGCTACGCCTCCGAGGAGCTGAAGGTCCGCAACGAGTCCCGCAAGATCCTGGGCATGCCCGACCTCGCCGTAGCGGCCACGTGCGTGCGGGTCCCGGTCGTCACGACCCACTCGCTGGTCGTGCACGCCACCTTCGACAGTGAGGTCGACGCCGACGCCGCCCGCGAGGTGCTGGCCTCGGCCCCGGGTGTCGTGGTCCAGGACGACCCGGCGCGCGGCGAGTTCCCCACCCCGGCCGACGTGGTGGGCACCGACCCCACGTGGGTGGGGCGGATCCGCCGCTCGCTGGACGACCCGAAGTCGCTGGAGCTGTTCATGTGCGGCGACAACCTGCGCAAGGGCGCCGCGCTGAACACCGCCCAGATCGCCGAGGTCGTCGCCCGGGAGTTCTCCGGCTCCTGACCCGCTCCCGGAATCGGGGCGCGGAGGGGGTTTCGCATCGGGGTGGCCGGGCCGCGCGGCCCGGCCACCCCTTCGTCTTCGGGCGCCCGTCGTCGGCCGTCCGTTTTCGTCCCGTCTTTTCGTTTCGTTGCACCCGGTTCCGTGTGCCGGTCACACCTTTCCGTGGCGTGCCAGGCTGAGCCGGTACAGCAGGCGGCAGTGGTCGATCGAGCCCACCAGGTCCGAGGTCTCGACCGGGCGCCGCCCCTGGTAGTGCGTACGCTCCACGACCAGCACCGGCAGCCCCGGCGCCAGGTGCAGGAGGCTCGACTCCGGCTCGCGCAGCGGGCGCACGCCCACCTCCTCGACGACCCGGTCGACGGCGACCCCGGCGGCGCCGAGGCGCTGCAGCACGCTGCTCGCCGGGTCGGCGTCGGCGGGCGTGCGCAGCGTTCCCTGGGTGAGCGCGGCCGGCTCCCAGGCGGTGTGCAGCGCGACGGGGGCGCCGTCGGCGGTCCCCAGGCAGCGGGTCCGGAAGACCCGCACGCCGTCGCGCATTCCGAGCCGCCGCGCGACCAGTCCGCACGCGGCCTCGGTGCAGGTGCCCAGGTCTTCGCGGCCCAGCGGGTCGACGCCCGAGCCCGAGGTGCGGTCGGTGCGGGAGAACCGGTGGATCTGGGGCACCGTGCGCACGTAGTAGCCCGACCCGGGCCTGGCCTCGACCAGCCCTTCGCTGACCAGCAGCCGCAGCGCGTGGCGCGAGACCTGCTCGCTGACCCCGTAGGTGCGGGCCAGCCGGGAGCGCGACGGCAGGCGCGAGCCGGGTTCGAGCTCGCCGTTGAGGATAGGCCTGCGCAGGAGGTCGGCCACCCACAGATAGCGCGGTCGCCCGCCCACGGCTACAGCGCTCCCGGCGCCGCGCCCTCCCGCTGGCCGGTGATTCTCAGCGCGAAGTCGAGCTCGACCGCGGTCTGGCGGATGCGCTCCTCGACCACGAACGAGCCGTGCCCGGCGTCGAAGCGGTAGACCTCGTGGGGGCTGCCGAGTTCGGCGAGGCGCGCGAGGTAGTTGTCGACCTGGCGGATCGGGCAGCGCGGGTCGTTCTCGCCGGCCAGGACCAGCACCGGAGCGCGCACGTCGGCGGCGTAGGTGATGGGGGAGGAAGCCCGGTACAGCTCGGGGACCTCGTCGGGAGAGCCGCCGAACAGCGACCGGTCGAAGGCGCGCAGCGCCTCCATCTGGTCGGCGTAGGCGGCCTCGTAGTCGGCGATGGGCACCGCCGCGATTCCGGCGGTCCAGTCGCCGGGCCGGCGGCCCAGAGCGAGCAGGGCGAGATAGCCGCCCCAGGACCCGCCCTCGATGAGCAGCCGGTCGGGGTCGGCCAGGCCGCTGCCCACCGCCCAGTCGCGCACGGCGGTGATGTCCTCCAGCTCGGTGATGCCCACGCGGCCTTCCAGCGCGTCGCGCCAGGCGGTGCCGTAGCCGGTCGAGCCGCGGTAGTTGACGCGTACCACCGCGAACCCGTGGTCGACCCAGGCCGCCACATCGGGCATGAACGAGTCGTCGTCCTGCATCTGCGGGCCGCCGTGGACGACGAAGACCGCGGGATGGGGGCGCTCGCCCGCCTCGGGCAGCGAGACCAGCGCGTGGACGCCGCCGCCGGGGCCGTCGACGTGCACGTCGCGCGCCGGCACCGACGGGGGCGCGGCGGGGCCCTCGGGTTCGAGGACCACGGAGCCGGAGGTGCTGCGCACGACGGGCGGGTGCGCGGAGCTGGACCAGGAGTACTCGACGGTGCCGTCGGGGCGGGCGGTGGCGGCCGAGACCACACCGGGCGGGACGTCGAAGGGGGTGAGCATACCCGTGGCGAGGTCGTAGCGGTGCAGCAGGACGCGGCCGCGGGTCTCCTGCGAGATCAGCAGGGCGGCGGCGTCGGGCGTCCAGTCGGCCCGCAGCTCGCCGGACAGGCCGGTGTCGATCCCGCGCTCCTCCCCGGTGACGGGGTCCCACAGGAGCGGGGCGCGGCGGCCGTCGCGCTCGTGCATCACCAGCAGCCGCCGGCCGCCGGGCTCGAAGGCGACGGGGGCCAGGTCCAGGCCGGAGCCGTCCCACAGGTCGGCCACCGGCTCGGCGGCCGGGCCGCCGCCCTCGGCTCGCAGGCGCAGCACGCGCACCGCCATGTGCCGGCTGTCGCCGTGCTCGCTGTGGGCCAGCGCCAGCAGCGAGCCGTCGTCGGAGAGGTCGGCCACCCAGCCCTCGCAGCGGTGCGCGTAGACCGTGCGGGCGGGCCCGCCGGCGGTTCCGGCGTGCGCGCTGAACCCGGAGTCGGTGGAGCGCCCCACCACGGCGAAGCCGCCGGCGCCCAGCGCCAGGCCGCCGGCATGGGAGGGCGGGAGGTCGGGCAGCGGGGTCTCGGCCGGGCCCTCGGAGCCGTCGGGGCCGGTGCCGAAGGGCTGGCGCCGCCACACGCCGAACTCGTCGCCGCCGGTGTCGTCGAACCACCACACCCACGCGCCCGCCGGGTCGAGCGCGCCGTCTTCCGTGCCGTGGGGGCGCTTGGTCAGCTGCCGTCGCTCACCGGTGGCGCGGTCCCAGGAGTGCAGCTCCCAGGTGCCGCTGATGTTGCTGCGGAAAAGCGAGCGGTCCGGAGCCTCCCTCGCCCACGAGGGGAGCCCGACCCTGCCCGCGCGGAACCGATCCTGCCAACGCTCGCCCATGATCTCCAGTAAAGCAGCCCCGATCCCCCTGATGTGCGCGAATCGATCACTCCAGGGGGGCCGCGGGCGCGTTCACCGCGGCAGGACCGCGTCCGTCGGCCGCATCGCGGCACCGTCGGCCTCCAGCAGCCGCTGCACCAGCGCGGGGTCGTAGTCGGCCAGCCCGGCGTCGTTCAGCACGACCATGTCCGTGGGGTGGGGGAGCACCTCGGTGGGGTGTGCCTGGCAGATGCCGGCGATCTCCGCCGGGTCGGGCGCGAAGCCCTCCGGCACGGCGCAGGCACGCAGCGACCGGTAGACGTGCATGCGGAACCAGTAGGGCCCCTCGTCCTCGGTGCGGCCGCGGATGTCGTAGATGCCGGTCGGCGCCAGCGGCCCCAGGCGCACGCCCGCCTCCTCGGCCGCCTCGCGGCGCGCCGCCTGCTCGGCGCTCTCGCCGGGCTGGATACGCCCTCCCGGCAGCAGCCAGTGGCCCGCGTAGACGCCCCGATTCTGCAGGACGAAGGTGAGGGTCCGCTCGGGGCCGGGCGCGATTGCGGCGGCGGTCATCAGCGGGGCGGGGCCGGTCGAGGGGTGGGAGGAGGTCGTCATGCGGTGCTCTCCTGGTCGGCGTCGGGGGATGGCGGCCTGACGGCCGGAGCGCCCGGCCGCCGCACGCGACGGCCGAGCCGTCGAGCCGAGGCGCCGACCGGTCGGGGCGGTGAAGGGGAGGGCCGCCTCCGACGTGGCGTCCCGGACGGCGGTTCGGGTCGCCTGCGGTGTCCAGCCTTGCGCATATGCCGCGGTCGGCGCCACCGCAGTGGGGATCCGTTACCCCGGGGGCGCGCCGACCGGGGCGCACGCGGAACGCGGTCGGGCCGGTTCCACGTGAAACAGTGCAGGTCGCGGTGCCGCCTGCCCGGCTACGGCCGCGGACCGGCACGCAGCCGCGCCGCGATCCGCGCGGCGGTGAGGACCGCCCCCACGATCCCCAGGGCCGCCACCAGCACCGCCAGTGCGGGGAACAGCAGGAACACGTCTACGGGCGTGTAGCTGTTGTCCCGCAGCGCCGGCGCGACGAAGAAGAGCAGCACGGCCGGCGCCGTCGCCGCCGCCTGAGGGAGCAGTCGGGGGACGAACCGCCACGCCGGCCAGGCGGCGCGGCGCGTCGACCACCGGGACGCGCGCCGCAGGCCCAGCGTGCCCAATGACAGCGTCAGCAGGGTGAGCGCCCCGAGCGACAGGTCGACCAGGGTCGCCGTCGGCGCCCCGGGCTCGGGATCGCGGCCCTCGGTCAGATCGATGATGCCCGAGCTGATCTCGTAGGCCTGCTCACGGGAGGGCGTGAAGCTGTTCAGCAGCACGGCCACGCCGTAGCCGCTGCTGGGCACCAGGTCCTGCTGTGCGTTGAACCCGGAGACCATCCCGCTGTGCGAGATCCGGGCGGGGGTGATCCCGGGGCTGCTGCGCTGCCAGCCCAGCCCCGACCGCTCGGCGTTGTGCTGCGGTGTGTGCGACTCGCGGATCAGGTCCTCCGAAAGCAGGCGCCGACCGCCGGGGCCGACTCCGCCCCGCTGTTGCATCGCAAGCCACGACGCCATGTCGTGCGCGGTGCTGACGACGCCGCCGGCCCCGCTGTTCATCTCCTCGGCCCCGGCGGCGGGCAGCACGGCTCCGTAGGCGGTGACGTATCCGTCGGCCAGCCCGTCGACCGGCTCGCCCGTGGTGGTGGCGTTGACCGTGTCGTCCATGCCCAGGGGAGCGAAGACCCGGTCGGCGAGGTAGTCGCCGAAGGGGCGTCCGCTCGCCTCCTCGACCACGCGGGCGGCCAGCCAGTAGTTGGCGTTGCTATAGGCGTAGTCGGTGCCGGGCTCGGTGACCGTGGTCCAGCCGCGGGTTCGGGCGGCGCCCTCCGCCAGCGTGTCGGCGGGTCCGACGACGGTCGGGTTGGGCAACCCCGAGGTGTGGGCGAGCAGCTGGCGGACCGTGATGGCGCGGCCGAAACCGACGTCGGGCAGGTAGCGGCCGACCGGGGCGTCGAGTTCGAGCCGCCCCTCGTCCGCGAGCTGCAGCGCGGCGAAGGCGGTGAATGACTTGGAGACGGAGCCGATGCGCAACCTGCTGTGCTCGGTGAGCGGCTCTCCGCGGGCGTCCTCGCCGTATCCGGCCTCGAATACGGTCTCGCCGTCGTGCACGACCGCGACGGCGGCGCCCGGGAGCCCGTGGCGGTCGAGGTAGTCCGTGATGAACGCGTCGGCCGCGGCAGGGTCGAGCCCCTCGGCGGTGCCCGCGTCCGCGGACGCGGGCACCGCCGAGGGGACGAGGACCGAGGCGGCGAGCGCCAGGAACAGTACGGGGGCCGACCGCATGCGAATACTCCTGTTCTCCGAAGGACCGCGGTCGGCGCGGCGCGAAGGCCGCCTCCCGCCCGGATGGGCGCCGCGAGCAGGTGCCACCGTGCCACCCGCCCGGGGTGCGGCGGATCAGGGCACCACCCTGAGCCGGCCCGGACTCCAGCGGTCACCGGCCGGCGCCGCCGCGGGGGCGGCTCCCCTAAGGGGTCGGCGCAGGTCCGTCCCCGGACACGCCGCGGCGCCCGCCCCGCGAGGGGACGGGCGCCACCGCCGCGATACGGGAGGCGGTCAGACCACGATCCGCATCGGGTTCTCCAGCACCTCGGCGAGGTCCTTCAGGAAGGCCGCGCCGACCGCGCCGTCGACCGCGCGGTGGTCCACCGACAGCTCCAGCGAGATGGTGTTGCGGACCACGACCTCGCCGTCGCGCACCACCGGCTGCTGCTTCATCGCCCCCACGGCCAGGATGGCCGCCTCCGGCGGGTTGATGACCGCCGAGAAGCTGTCCATCCCGTACATGCCGAGGTTGCTGACGCTGAAGGTGCCGCCGCTCATCTCCTGCGGCTTCAGCTTGCCCTCGCGGGCGCGCCCGGCGAGCTCGCGGCTGCGCTCGCCGATCTCCGACAGCGCCAGCTTGTCGGTGTCGTGCAGCACCGGGACGATCAGCCCGGCCTCCACGGCCACCGCGACGCCCACGTTGATGCGGCCGTGCTGCAGCAGCTTCTCGTCGACCCACGACCGGTTGACCTCGGGGTGGGCGCGCAGGGTGGTGGCGCAGGCCTTGACGATCAGGTCGTTGAAGCTGATCTTGCTGCCGGTGCTCTCCAGCTGGGCGTTGATCTGCGCCCGGAAGTCCTTGAGCCCCTCGGCGTCGATCGTCCGCCGCAGGTAGAAGTGCGGCGCCTCCTGCTTGCTCTGGGTGAGGCGGCGGGCGATCACCTTGCGGACGTTGCTCACCTGGAGCTCGGTCGAGTCGCGGCCGTCGTCGAAGGCCTGCCGGTCGGCCGCGGCCTGCGGCGCGGCCGCTGCCTGCGCCGGGGCGGCCTCGGGCTCGGTCGGGCGCTGCTTGGCGGCGGCCTCGATGTCGGCGCGCACGATCCTGCCCTTGGGGCCCGAGCCGCTGATCGACTCGATGTCCAGCCCGTACTCGCGGGCGAGCCGGCGCGCCAGCGGGGAGCTGCGCGGGCGCGTGCCCGCGGAGTCGCCGGAGCCGTCGGGTTTGGAGGGGGCGGGCTGCGGCGGCGCCTGCTCGCCGCCGCCCTGCGGGCGGGCCGGCGCCTCCTGGCCGGCCGTGCCGCTCTCGGCGGTCTTCTCCTCGGTGGGAGCCGCCGCCCCGCCGGAGGAGGACTCCTCGGGCACCGCGTCGGGAGTCTCGCCGATGTGGCCGATCACCGCGCCGATCGGGACGGTGTCGCCCTCGGAGACCGACTGCTGGACGAGGTAGCCGTCCTCGTAGGCCTCGTACTCCATGACGGCCTTGTCGGTCTCGATCTCGACCAGGACGTCGCCCGAGGCGACCTTGTCGCCGACGTTCTTGACCCAGGAGCTGATGACGCCTTCCTCCATGGTGTCGGAGAGGCGCGGCATGTAGATCTCTGACATCGTGTGGTTCCCCTTCACCCGACTCGCTTGCCCACAGCGCTCAGGGTCTCCTTGACGGCGGTGGTGATCGACTCTGCCGACGGAAGCGCCGCGGTCTCCAGCGGCTTGGCGTAGGGGAGCGGCACCTCGGCCATGGCCACCCGGCGCACCGGGGCGTCCAGGTAGTCGAAGGCTCCCTCCTGGATGGACGCGGCGATCTCGGCGCCGATGCCGTAGGTCAGCCAGTCGTCTTCGGCGATGACCGCGCAGCCGGTCTTGCGGACCGAGTCGACGACGGTCTGCCGGTCCAGCGGGCGCAGGCTGCGCAGGTCCACGACCTCGACGCTGATGTCCTGCTCGGCGAGCCGCTCGGCGACCTGCAGGCCGACGGCGGCCATGCGCGAGTAGCCGATGAGCGTGATGTCGGCGCCCTCCCGGGTGACGGCGGCGCGGCCGATCTCGGCGACCGACTCGTCCCCGTCGGGTACCTCGCCCTTGGAGTTGTACAGCCCCAGGTTCTCCAGGAGCATCACCGGGTCGTCGTCGCGCACGGCCGCGCGGAGCATGGCGGCGGCGTCGGCCGGGGAACTGGGGGCGAGGACCTTCAGCCCGGGGATGAAGGAGTAGAACAGCTCGATGTTCTGCGAGTGCGTCGCACCGAGCTGCTGCCCGCCGCCTCCGGGCGTGCGGATGACCATCGGCACGCTGGTCTGGCCGCCGAACATCCCGTAGACCTTGGCGGCGTGGTTGATGATCTGGTCGACGGCGATCAGGGAGAAGTTGATCGTCATCAGCTCGACGACGGGGCGCAGCCCCAGCATCGCCGCGCCGACGGAAGCGCCGACGAAGCCCTCCTCCGAGATCGGGGTGTCACGCACCCGGTTCTCGCCGAACTCGGTGAGCAGCCCCTCGGTGATCTTGTAGGAGCCCTCGAAGAGGCCGATCTCCTCGCCGAGAAGCAGGACGTTCTCGTCGCGGAGCATCTCCGCCCGCAGCGTGTCGCGCAGGGCCTGGCGGTAAGTGATCACGGACATGTACCCGCTCCTTGGTCTATTCGGCGAACACCGGGTCGGCGGGCATGCGGCGCGACTCGTTCGCCACGGGGGTGGCGTAGGTGTAGTCGAACAGCGTGGAGACATCGGGGTGGGGGCTGTTCTCGGCGAAGTCCGCGGCGTCGGCGACCTCCTCCTTGACCGAGTCGGAGATCTCCTGCTTCTTCTCCTCGGTCAGCACGCCCGCCTTCTCCAGCTGCTCGGCGAAGTCGGCGACCGGGTCGTTGGACCGGGCCTCGGCGACCTGCTCCTCGGTGCGGTACTTGGCCGGGTCGACCACGGAGTGGCCCTTGAGGCGGTAGCTCGTGCACTCCAGGATGTAGGGCCGCTGCTCGGAGCGGGCCTTCTCGACGAGGTCGGTGGCGGCGTCGCGCACGGCCAGCACGTCGCGCCCGTCCACGCGCACGCCCTCGATGCGGAAGGCGGAGCCGCGCTTGTAGAGGTCGGGCTCGGCGGAGGAGCGGTCGACCGACGTGCCCATGCCGGTGAAGTTGTTCACGATGGCGTAGACGATGGGCAGGTTCCACAGCGAGGCGAGGTTGAGAGCCTCGTGCCAGGCTCCGATGTTGGTGGTGCCGTCACCCATCTGGCACATGACGATCTCGTCGCCGCCGCGGTAGGAGACCGCCAGCGCAGCACCGGTGGCCAGGGGGAGCTGGCCGCCCACGATGCCGTAGCCGCCGAGCATGCGGGTCTCGGTGTCGTACATGTGCATGGAGCCGCCCCAGCCCTTGGCCACACCGTCGGTGCGCCCGTAGAGCTCGGCCATGACCCGCCGCGGGCTCATGCCCTTGTGGATGGCGTAGCCGTGGTCGCGGTAGTTGGTGTAGAGGTAGTCGCGCTCCTGCAGGGAGTCCATGAGGCCCACCACCGTGGCCTCCTCGCCCAGGTTCAGGTGGCAGTAGCCCCCGATGCGCGCCTGGGTGTAGGCCTGGCCCGTGCGCTCCTCGAACCTGCGGACCAGCAGCATCCGCCGGTAGTAGTCGAGCAGTACCTCGGGCTTCTCGTCGGCGACCCCGGAGGTCGCGCCGCGCGCGGCCGAGGTCGTGCTGTCCTTCCGGCTCCGCCGGCGGCCCCCCGTGCTCCTGGCGGTGCCGCCGCCCTTCGCTTTGGCCGTGTCAGCCATGCTGGTGCCTTTCTACGTGCGGAGGCGGCCTTGCGGGGGCCGGTGGGCCCGGGAAGGCCGCTACCCGGGTGCGCGGTCGGAACCGGGCCCGGGAAGAGGGTGCGCCGGCGCCGGGCTCAATCGGCGGGGCGCGCAAGTGGCTGGTTGGCTGTCCGTGGCTGGACTCGCGTCCGCCCGCCTCCCGTGTCACCCTTCCCCGGTTCCGGGCTCGGGTCACTCGTTTCGGTCGGCTCGCGTAGCTCCGTCGGCGCACATACCGTGTGATGTGCGTCGCGCACACTCTACGTACTGATCGATGATCGATCAATACGACTTTACGGGACACCCACCGCGAATCGGGCAGGCGGGGCGGCACGTCCCCGGGCGTATCAGCCCGTGCGGCCGTAGGTCTTCAGCGCGGCTTCCACGTAGTTGAGGACGTGCTCGCGCACCATGCGCCCCACATCCGGGTCCGCTCTGCGGAAGGCGTCGGTGATCTGGGCGTGGTCGGCCGCCTTGGCGTGCAGCTCCATGTTCAGCCAGCGCACGGACAGCCGCGTCCACACCTCGACGCCCAGGGACTCCCAGGTGTGCAAGAGCACACTGTTGTCGGCCGCCCGCACGATCTCGCGGTGGAACTCCACGCTGTGCTTGATCTGCTCCTCGACGTCGCTGTCGGCCGTGGCGCGGCGCAGGGCCTCGACCTCGCGCTCCAGCGGGCGCGGGTCGGCCGCCAGCCGCGGCGACGCAAGCTCGGCCGCCACCAGTTCGAGGCCGGCGCGCACCGGGTAGATCTCGGCCATGTCCGCCACGCCGAAGTCGCGAACGCGCGCGCCCTTGTTGGGCACCGACTCGATCAGGCGCAGGTTCTCCAGCTCGCGCAGGGCCTCGCGCACCGGCGCCTGGCTGACGTTGAACTCGGTCGCCACGCGGCGCTCGACGATGCGCTCGCCCGGCTGCCAGCGGCCCGAGAGCAGACCTTCCACCAGCATGTGCCGGATCTGCTCACGCAGCGGGTTCCGGGACAGGCGGACGTGGTCGTCCGGCCACTCCGGGAGGTCGACCATCAACGGCCTTTCTGCTCAGGGCCCCGGGCAGGGCGCCACGCGGTGAGAGGAGTCGGTTTCCACTACGAAGCGTGCCATACGCGGGACGGCCCGGACCTATGCCGGGCTAGGTCCGCGCCGCGGCGGACGCCGGTGGGCGCGGGGGTGAACAATAACCGGAACCGCGCTGACCAGGGGGTGAAACCGGAGTCCGGAGGAGGGGCACTCTGCGAGTGTCAGTGCCGCCGCGGGCAGCGGGACGCTATGCTCGACTGTCGGAAATGTTCCATCCAAGCCAGCCAAGCGAGGCGGACCGGCGGAGTGCACCGCTTCCGCGGTGCGGCCGCCCGGTCGGCGGCGCGTGTCCGCACCGTCCCCGGTGCGGTCTCCGGCGGCGCCGGTGCCCCACTGGCCGGCTAGCCAGGGGAGGCCGCGGCCCCCATGTCCCCGGCGCCTTGGCGCACCCGTTCCCAACCGATCCAGACCGAGCGGCGAGCCCGTCCCCCCAACGCACAAACGTGCCGCAGGCCAGCCCACGAATCGTGAGACAGCACTGAGCACATGATGCATACATTGCGGATCCGGTCGAACCCGCCGTTGCGCGCCGGGATATCGAGACCCATGTCACAGACCCGGCGATCGCTCGGTGTCGGCTCCCAGACCTCGGTCGGCGGCGCCGCATCAGGCCGACGGTCCAGGTCACCGCAGGTCACCTGGCCAAGCGTGAGCGAAATCGCGTGGGGCCTGGCGTCCGACAAGACGGCGATCATGCTGGCTGTGGCATTGATCATCATGACCGTTCTCTCAGCCGGCCCGCTCCACCCTATCGACAATCTGATCAACAACGCACCTCGGCCGTTCTGGGAGCAGCTGCGCATTCCGATGATCCTGTGGCCCGACACGGTCGCCTCGCGGTTCGTGGCGCTGCCGGTGCTGGGCGTGACGTGCCTGCAGCTGGCCTACTGGCACCGCTCCTGGCGGCCGATCATCCTGGGCGCCGTCGGCCCCTTCGGCATGGTCTGCCTCGTCGCGGCGATGAAGCTGCTGTTCACCCGCAGCCATCCGCGCACGCAGGACCCCGCGTTCTTCTCCGACTCCGGAGTCTCCTTCCCCTCCGGGCACGGCGCCAACGCCATCCTCATCTACGGGCTCGTCCTGTTCCTGATCATCCGCTACCGGGCGGCGCGGCCGCACATCGTCCGCCGGCTGGCCTACTGCATCGTGGGCATCGCCGTGCTGCAGGCGATGGTGTCGGTATACCTGCACTTCCACTGGTTCACCGACCTGCTGACCGGCATGGTCGCCGGCGGCCTCGCACTCGCGTTGACCATCCGGCTGGACCGGATGATCCCCGAGGGGCGCACCGTCTACTGGTGGCCCTGGTACGGCGGCAGCCTGTGGCGCGGCGAGGACCCCGACAGCGACGGGGCCGACCGCGCCGACGAGCGGGCCGAGGACGGCCCGGGCGACCGGGCCGAGCGGGGCTGAGTCCCGCCGCCCGGACCCGGGCCGCCGCCCTACTCCGGACCCCGGCCTCCCCGCGGCGCGACGAGGCCGGCTCCGCCGTCGGGCGGGCTCATCCCGCCGGCGCGGCGGCGTCCAACCGCCCGCTGAGCTCCTTGGCGAAGAAGTCGAAGAACCCGTCGGGATCGGGCCCGGCGTTGACCAGCGCGAGCCGGTCGAACCCGGCGTCGGCGAACTGCTTGACGGCGGCGGCGTGGCGCTCGGGATCGGGCCCGTAGCCGAACGCGGAGGCCATGTCCTCTTCGCGCACGTGGGCCGTCGCCGCCTCGAAGTTGGCCACGTTGGGCAGTTCGGCCTGGACCTTCCAGCCGGTCACGCCGAAGCGGAACATGCGGTGTGCGGACTTCAGCGCGGTCTCCTCGTCGGGCGCCCAGGACAGCGGCACCTCGGCGTAGCGGGGCCCGCTGCCGCCGGCGTGGCGGTAGGCGCGGGTCAGCGCGTGGTCGGGCTCGGTCGCGAAGAGGGCGTCGCCCTGCTCGGCGGCCAGGCTTGCCGCCGCCTCCCCGCCCGCTGCCACCGCGATCAGCGGCGGGTCCTCGGGCAGGTCGAACACTCGGGCGTCGACCAGCCGCAGGTGCTCGCCCTCGAAGGAGCGGTAGCCGCCCTGCCACAGCAGCCGGATGATCTGCAGCGACTCCCGCAGCATCGCGTGGCGTTCGGCGACCGAGGGCCAGGGCCTGCCGACCACGTGCTCGTTGAGCTGCTCGCCCGCGCCCAGGCCGAGTACGAAGCGCCCGTCGGCCAGCAACGCGGTCGTGGCCGCGGCCTGCGCGACCAGAGCGGGGTGGTAGCGGATGAACGGGCAGGTCACCCCGGTGGCCAGGCCGATCCGCCGGGTGCGGGCCGCGATGGCGGCCAGGATCGACCAGGCGAAGCCCGAGTGCCCGTGGCTCTCCAGCCACGGGTGGTAGTGGTCGCTGATCTCGACGAAGTCGAAGCCCGCCGCCTCGGCGCGCTCGGCTTGGCGCACCATCTCCTGCGGCGAGTAGCCCTCGGCGAAGAGCTTGTAGCCGATCTGCATGATCCCTCCACGACTGACGCCGGCGTCCGGCGTGCCGCTACCCGGCTGACCGGGGGGCATGCAACGGCGGCGCGGGCCCGGGAGGGCGCGGTGCGGTGGGCTCAGCTGCCGTCGCGCACGTCGGCGATGCGCTCGGCGGAGTAGGCGATCTCCTCGAAGCGGACCGTCGTGCCCGCGCCCGTGGGGCTCTGGGCGAGGAAGCCGACCTCGGCCTCGTCGTGCAGCGCGAAGTACCGGATCAGCTCCCAGGGGCCGTCGTCCACACGCATGTGGAAGACGTAGGCCGAGCCGGTGCGGCCGGCGCGCAGCCGGACGTCGGCGGCCGCGGGGTCGGCTCGGAAGGAGTTGCAGTCGTCGCTGACACCGCGGTTGACCACCGACACCACGGTCGCACTGCCCTGCGGTGACGCCTCCACGCACAGTTTGGCCCAGGTGTCGGGACCGGAGTGCAGGACCAGGGCGGCCGCGTCGAAGGTCGCGGTCAGGTCGACGCGCACCAGCGCGCTGACGCAGAAGTCGCCGTTGAGCGCGCCTACGAGCGCGGGGGCGTTGTCGTGGCGCGTGCCGTCGGCGGGGTCGGTGAACAGGTCGGTGCCTCCGGCGGCGCTGACGACGAGCTTGTCGTAGCCCTCGACCGTGTAGGCCTCGGGCGCGTTGAGCCAGCGCATCGCGACGGGGAATGCCGATAGGGAGACGGGATCGGCCATGAGGGGCTCCAATGGCGCGCAGGGGCCGCGGGCTGCGGCGGTTGAACGGGCGGGACCGGGCTCGCTCCGCCGTGGGGATAGGCGAGGAACATACTGATCGCCGGTCGGCCGCGGCAAGGGTCTATCGGCAGTGGCGCGCATCGGTGCGCGGCCGATTCGGGAGCGCTCCCATTCTACGGCGCCGGTTCTGCTTCTGCGCGGGGACCTCCAGCACACAGGCGTTTCCGGGCGGGCCGAGGGCCGTTCCGCGGGCGGCGCGGCGCCCTCATGCGCCTCCCCGGCGGGCCCCTATGCTGAACCCGCGGGCACGCCGGTGCGGCGGGCCCGGTCGGACGGACGCGGGGCGAAGGGGACGGATGGAAGGCATGGCGCGCGAATCCGGTGGAGCGTCCGCGCAGGGCGGGGGCGCGGTCGGCGGCCCGATGCGGGAGCGGCTGCGCACGATCCCGGTGTTCGCAGGAGAGGTCCCGGCGTTCGACCCCGATACGGCCCCGGACGACCCGGTGGAGCTGTTCACGCAGTGGCTCGACCACGCCCTTCGCGTAGGGGTGCCCGAGCCGCACGTGATGAACCTGGCCACGGCCGACGCCGCCAACCGCGTGGCCTCCCGCTTCCTCATCCTCAAGGACGCCGGCCCGCACGGCTGGTCGTTCGCGACGGGCTCGGCCAGCCCCAAGGGGCGCGACCTGGACGCGAACCCGCACGCGGCACTGGCCTGCTACTGGCCGCGGGTGGGCCGCCAGATCCGGATCGCCGGCACCGCCGCGCCCGAGAGCCGGCGCACCAGCGCCGCCGACTTCCTTGCCCGCTCTCCCGACGCGCGCGCGGAGGCGCTGGTGGGCGGGCAGAGCGCGCCGATGGACTCGGTGCAGGAGCACGAGCGCGAGCTGTCCGCGGCCCGCGAGCGCATCGCCGCGGACCCCTCGCTCGTCGCGCCCGAGTGGACCCTGTACACGCTGCGCCCCGACTACGTGGAGTTCTGGCAGGGCTCGCGCGACCGCAACCACGTCCGCCTGCGCTACACGGCGGCGGGGGAGGGCCGGTGGCAGCGGGCGCTGCTGCGGCCCTGAAGGCGGTCGGCGCGGCGGTCCGCCGCGAATGTCACCGGGACGCGCAACGATGGTGCTGCGGCGTGTGCCGCCGCGCCCGCCCGGACCGAGACCCCGAAGAGGAGCCACCGATGATCGGCCGCCTTTCCACCGTCGTCCTGGACTGCCCCGACCCCCACGCGCTGGCCGCGTTCTACTCCGAGCTGCTCGGTATGCCGATCACGCGGGTCGACGGCGACTGGATCGACATCGGCGAGCGGGGGGCCACGCAGGTGAGCTTCCAGCACGCCCCCGACCACGTGCCGCCGCGCTGGCCCGACCCCGCCTATCCGCAGCAGTTGCACCTCGACGTCGAGGTCGAGGACATCGCCGCGGCCGAGGAGCGGGTGCTCGCCCTGGGCGCGACCAAGGTGGGCGAGGGCCGCGACTTCCGCGTCTACACCGACCCCGCCGGACACCCGTTCTGCCTGGTCTTCGAGTCCTCCCCGGCCGCGGGGTGAGCGGCGGCCGCTCCGGCGCCGCGGGCGGGTCCGCGGGCGCGCGTCACGGATCGTGCGGACGTCCGCGTCGCGATGCGGGCGCCCGTCCGCGCCTGCGCACGCCTTCCGGGCGGCGCGGGTAGGCCGGCGGCGCGCGCCGCTCCGGCGTGGCACCGACCGCGGTGGGCCGAGGCGTGTTCGACTGAAGTACGGGCTGGTCGGCCGCACGACCTTGCGGCACCGGGCCCACTTCGCCGCAGCACCGGCCCGGCTCGCCGGGCCGGGGACCGCCTCCGCCGCGCACGCCCGCTCGCGCTCCTGCGCGCATGCGTGCCTGCACCGGTGAGGGCGGCCCCGACACCAGGGGAGGCAGCGCATGCCGATCACCGAGACCCTGTTCGACGACTTCATCCACGTGCGGCCGCGGTTGGCGATCCTGGTCCGACTGGCACGCGCGGGGTGGGTGGAGTTCACCCAGGTGCGCGAGAGCGTCGGATGCAGCGAGTCGGCGCTGTCCAAGCAGGTCACCGCGCTGAAGGACGCCGGGTACACCGAGGTGCGCAAGATGACCGAGCGCCACCGGCGCCGCACCTGGATCCGGCTGACCGACGAAGGAAGCGCCGCGCTGGCGCGCCACCTGGACGCGCTGGAGCGCCTCTGCGCCCACGTGCGCGGCCCGGGCCCGCGGCCCTGAGCGGGCGCGCTCGCGCACCGGCCGATCCGGCCTGCGGGCCGTCGCCGGTGGACGCACCGCCCGACACGGCGCTCTCGCCCGTGCCGGGCGAGGTGCCCCCAGCGACCCGGTGCGCTTGTTTCGGTCGACCTTTAGGCCCGTGATTCGGTCACTCCTATTGCGTTATGTGCTCCGAAATTATCGGAACCCGCACCTGTGGACTCCATGAGGTGCGCCCGCCAAAAACGAGTGCACTCCCGAGTTTGCGGTTATCGGACTGCACTTAGCCGAGATTCCGGACAAGCATTATCGGGCTCCGTGGCGTCGATAGTTTCGGATTTTGTGCCGAGAGATGGCGAATGTCCTGGTATTGGACTCGGGTTCGTTCGGGCGCCTGATTGGTCCGTAATCTCTTCTTCCCGCGCCGTCTGAACCGGTGTTACGTTCATCACGCTCATGAGCTGGGAGCGCTCCACCTTCACGATCCCCCCGATTCCACTGGATTCGCGCACCTGGAGGTGCCTGACGTGAGACTCGCAAGAAGCGGCGGTCGCGGGACCCCGCGCCGCCACCGGGCGACCCCCGCCCGGCGGGCAGCCGGCGCGGCGTTCGCGGCGCTTCTCGGCGCGGCGGTGCTGGTGCCGGCCGCACCGGCGGCCGCCGACGCCCCCCTCCGTGACCACGCCGACCAGATGGGCTTCGAGATCGGCGCGGCGCTGGCAGCGAACCATCTGCAGAACGACAGCCAGTACGCCGATCTGGCGGCGACCGAGTTCAACGCCGCGACGCCCGAGAACGCGATGAAATGGGAGTCCACCGAGCCCTCCCGCAACCAGTTCGACTTCGGCAGTGCCGACGCCTTCATGGACTTCGCCCAGGCGAACAACCAGAAGGTGCGCGGGCACACCCTCGTGTGGCACAACCAGCTCCCGTCCTGGGTGGAGAACGGCAACTTCAGCGAGAGCGAACTGCGCTCGGTCATGGAGAACCACATCGACCGGGTGGCCGGCCGCTACGCCGGTGAGATCGCCTACTGGGACGTCGCCAACGAGATCTTCCTGGGCGACGGCTCCTGGCGCGACTCGGTCTTCTACCGCACCCTCGGCCCGGACTTCGTGGCCGACGCGCTGCGCATGACGGCCGAGGCCGACCCCAACGCCGAGCTGTGGCTGAACGATTACAGCATCGACGGGGTCAACGCCAAGAGCGACGCCTACTACAACCTGATCCGGGACCTGATCGCCCAGGGCGTCCCGATCGACGGCATCGGTCTGCAGGCGCACCTGATCAACGGCCAGGTGCCCGGCAGCCTGCAGCAGAACATCCAGCGCTTCGCCGATCTCGGCATCAAGGTGGCCATCACCGAGCTGGACGTGCGCATCGAGATGCCCGCAAGCCAGAGCGAGCTGGAGCAGCAGGCCCGCGACTACCGCTCGGTCATGGACGCCTGCCAGGCGGTCGACGGCTGCGTGGCCGTCACGGTCTGGGGCGTCTCCGACCAGTACTCCTGGGTGCCGGACACGTTCGAGGGCCAGGGCGCCCCACTGCTGTTCAACGACAGCTACCAGCCCAAGCCGGCCTACGACGCCGTGCACGAGGCCCTCGGCGGGACCGGCGACGGCGACGGGGACGGGGACGGGGACGGAGACGACGACGATCCGCCGCCGACATCGGGCCCCTGCGCCGTGGACTACTCCGCCGCCAACGAGTGGAGCACCGGGTTCACCGGTCAGATCACCGTCACCAACAACGGTGACACCGCGCTGGACGGCTGGAGCCTGGAGTTCGACTTCCCCAGCGGCCAGCAGATCACCAACGGCTGGAACGCCGAGTGGTCCCAGTCCGGCTCCACCGTGACCGCCACCAACACCGGATGGAACGGCGCCGTCCCGGCGGGCGGTTCCGTGACGGTCGGCTTCAACGCCAGCCACGACGGCGGCAACGCGGAACCCGAGGCGTTCACGCTGAACGGGCAGTCCTGCTCGGTCTCCTAGCCGCCCCCCTTTCGGGCCGCACGCGCCGGTCGTGACACGGCGCCGCGGCCGGGCCAGGAGACCGCCGGGCCGGCCGGACCGCATCCCCCATTTCGGCCGGCCCATCCACGGCCCCCGCCGCACCGCGGCGGGGGCCGCTCCCACTACCGCGCACGGCCCGGGGCGCTCACCCCAGTAGGAAGGCGATGGAGACCAGTACGGGCAGGGTGAGGAATGTCGTAAGCAGCACGATCTCCCGGGTCATCTGCGTGGCCGTGTCGTAGCGCACGGCGTAGGTATAGGTGTTCTGCGCGGTCGGCAGCGCGGCGATCACCACCACCGTGAACAGCTCCACGCCCTCAAGCCCGAACCAGAAGGTGCCCATCGCCCACGCGGCAGCCGGCTGGACCAGGCACTTGAGCACGACGGCGAGCGCGAGGGGGCCGCGCTGCGGTCCCCGCCCGGGCAGCGGGCTGCCGTGCAGCGAGATACCGAAGGCCAGCAGCACCGACGGCACCGACATCGATCCGACCAGCTCGAACGGCTGCATCAGCGGGTCGGGCACGGTCCAGCCGCTCGCCGCCACCGCGACGCCCGCCAGGGACCCGATCACGACCGGGTTGCGCAGCGGCGCGGCGACGATGCGCGTGAGGCCGACGCGGGTGCCCGGCGTGCGGCGCGCCAGGTCCAGCGCGGCCAGCCCGATCGGGACCACCACCATGAGCTGCAGCAGCAGCACCGGAGCGACCAGCGAGGCGTCGCCCAGCACGTAGGCCGAAACGGGGATGCCGAGGTTGCCGGAGTTGACGTAGCCCGCGCACAGCGCGCCCATCGTGGTCGTGCCCGCGTCCCACCGGCGCAGGGCGGCCGCGGCGAGGAACAGGGCCGCCACCACCGCGATGCTCAGCGCGCTCACCAGTAGCGGGGCGTGCACGAGCATCGACAGGTCGGCGTCGGAGAGGATCTCGAACAGCAGCGCGGGGGTGGCGACGAAGAAGGCGAGGTTGGTCAGCACGCGGCTGCCGTTGTCGCCGAGCGCGTCGAGCCGGCCGAGGATGTAGCCGAGGGCGACGATGCTCGCGATCACGCCGAACCCGATCGCGACCCCGATCACGGCGCGCCCCCCGTATCGCCTTCGCCTGCCGCCCGACACCGGCTCCGCCGGGCCGCGACGACCCTAGCCGCGCTCCGCGGGGGCCGCCACGGCGTGGCTCACACCCCGGCCGGGGACGCGCCCGGGCATGCGCGTTGCGGAATCGGTATGCATGAACGTCGCGTGAGTGGCCAGCCTGTGCCAAACCGGCGTATACCAACGGTATCCAGGCCCTAAGGTGGTGTCTTCGCGTGTTCGGACAGGGCTGAAAGGGCCGGGAGTTGCTGCACCTGAGGGTGATCTCACCGCACGATCGGACCGACGACGTGCTCGAAGTGCTGAAGAGCCAGGTCGGCGTCGCACACGTCGTCGTCTTCGAGAAGGCCGCGGTCCAGCCCGAGGGCGACGCCGTCGAGGCCGACCTGGCACGCGAGTGCGTCGACGACGTCCTCCTGCAGCTCTCCAAGCTCGACATCGACCACACCGGCGCTATCACGCTGGAGGCGCTGGAGACCACGCTGTCGGACTCGGCCGACACCGCGCGCGCCGACGCACCCGGCCACGGCCACGAGGCGGTGGTGTGGGAGGAGCTGATCTCCCGCGCCGACGACGACTCCCACCTCAACTGGGTCTACCTGACGTTCCTCACGCTGGGGCTGATGATCGCCGCCGTGGGCGTGGTGACCAACTCGCCGGTCACCGTCGTGGGCGCCATGGCCGTGGCCCCCGACTTCGGCCCGTTGGCGGCCTTCGGCGTGGGCCTCATCGGCCGCCGCTGGGACCTGGTGCGCCAGTCCGCCGCCACGACGGCGGTCGGGTTCGGCGTCGCGATGGCGATCACCGCCGTGTTCATGCTGGTGCTGGAGTGGACCGGGCAGGTGACCATCAGCGCGCCGGGGCTGAGCAACCAGAGCCAGGTCGACTTCATCTACGAGGTCGGGCCGTTCTCCCTGATCGTCGCGCTGCTCGCGGGCACCGCCGGCATGCTCAGCCTCCTCTCGGCCAAGTCGTCCGCGCTGGTGGGCGTCTTCATCTCGGTGACGACGGTGCCCGCCGCCTCCTACGCGGTCGTGGCGGCGACCCTCCTCGACTGGGAGCGGGCGATCCAGTCGATCGAGCAGCTCGTCGTCAACCTCGTCGGCATCATGATCGCCGCCACCGTCGTGCTGGCGGTGCGCACCCGCCGCGAGCACCGCAGCGGCGAGCAGGGGCGCCCTCTCAGCCAGCGCTGAACCGGCGCGCGCCGGAGGTTTTCGGGCATGTTCGCGTGCTCATCGGGCAGCGGCACGGAGAGCGAACCGAGCCGCTTCGACGGGAGGAGCGACATGGCGGAGCAGACACCGAGCAGCCCGCTCAAGGACAAGAACTACAACCTGGTGTGGGCCGTTCAGCAGTCCCTGGACAACGTCTACCGGCTGCAGACCTACATCGAGGACGCCGAGCGGGAGGGCGACCAGGAGGTCGCCTCCTGGCTGCGGCGCATCCAGGAGAACAACCAGAAGGCGGGCGACCAGGGCAAGCGCATGCTCGCCCAGCGCCTCCAGGCCGAGAGCAGCTGATCGACGGGGCCGCCGCCGGCCGGCGGCGGCCCCGCGTCCGCGGCCGCCGCCCGCGCACTGCGCGGGTCGGCGGCCGCGCCTGTCAGCTCACCCGGTGTGCGGCGCGAACAGCAGGTCCGCGTCGGCGCGCTCGACGGTGCCGCCGTAGCCGTACATCAGCACCCGCCCCGAGCGCCCGGTGCGCCGGTAGCGGTGCAGGGACGGCTGTGCGGCGCTCAACCTCAGCGCGCGGTCGGCCGGGTGCTCACCGGGCACGGTGTCGGGCACGTGCGGCCGCTCGATCACGACGACGGCCTCGGGTGCCTCGTCCACCGCATACTCCCGGCCGTCGAGCGGTCCGCCGGAGAACCCCGCGCGCACTCCGCCGGAGGCGATCTGCTTCACCCCTCCGATGGTGGCCTCTCGCGCCCCCGGGCGCCAGGCGCGCGGGGAGGCCGGTGCGGGGCGCGGAGGCGTCACGCGCGGGCGACGGCGATCGTGGCGCCCAGTCGGCTGCCCGCCTCGTAGAGCATGTACTGCGTTCCGCGGTGGGACCCGTAGGAGGGCGCGGCCGAGCGCCCGTTGTCGGGTGGTCCCGCCATGGGCTCGTGCACGGTGCCGAGGTGGCGGCGCAGGGAGAAGTCGCGTCCGACCTCGGTGAGGCGGATGTCGCCCTCGCTGGTGTGGTAGGCGACGTAGGTGCTCGCGCCGCGTTCGACCACGTGCGGTCCCGACAGGTTCGCGGCCCCCGCGGCCGCATGGTCGACCAGCGGCTCCGGGTCGAACTCGAACGAGACGCCGTCGGCCGACCATCCCCAGCCGATCGAGCGGTGGTTGGTCGTGTCGTTGCGCATGAACACCATCACGTAGCGGGACCCCCGGTCGGGCAGCGGGTGCTCGAAGACGCGGGCGTAGGAGGCCTCGGTGGTGCCCTCGGGGAGCATCGCCGTGGTCAGCACCTCGCCCTCGTAGGAGAACGCGGCGCCGTCGCGGGAGCGCGCCAGCCGGGTGGTGGTGTTCTCGCCGTGGAAGTACAGCCACATCTCGCGCTCGTGCTCGTTCCACAGGACGTGCGGTGAAGATACGTGGCTGACCGAGTAGTGCGGCGCCCATTCGCGCCCGACGATCGGGTTGCCCGGATGCTCGGTGTAGGGGCCCTCGGGGGTGTCGGCGTAGGCCAGGCAGATCCCGCCGGGCGCGTCGTGCGGGGCGTAGTAGAGCAGGAAGCGGCCGGGTGCGTCGGGCAGCCGCCCCTCCGTCCCGCGCAGGCAGGGGAAGATGAACTCGCCCGTGGGGTTGTAGGCCAGGTTCGCGGTGTCCAGGGCCTCCCGGACGAAGGTGTATTCCGGCAGCACGCCCGCGGCGCGGCGCGGGGCGGCGGCCGCGGGGGAGGCGGCGAGTCCGCCGAGGGCTCCGGCGGCGGTGGCCGCGGCCGCTGTGCGCAGCAGGGTGCGGCGGTCGATTCCGTGCGGGGCGCTGCGGTGTGTCGAGGGGCGGGGCTCGGGCTGTGTCTCGGGCATGGGGCTCCCTTCCGGGGTGCGCCGGGGGCGGCGCGTCCGGGTGTCGAGAGTGCGAGCTTCGACCAGCTCCGATGCCTCAGTCAATAACCTAATACGTATTAACGAAACTTCTCCGTCGCCGGAGAGAAATCCGCCCGCAACCCTTGACGAAGAACGGTGGCGCAGCTCAAAGTCGGGAGCTAATCCGCATTAGCTTGCAAACAGAGGAGATCTCCGGTGTCCGACACCGCGTCGCCGCCACCGACGCCCCCGCGTCCGGCCGGGCGGGCGAAGCCCCGCCAGTCCGACATCGCCCGGGCCGCGGGCGTTTCCCAGGCGACGGTCTCGCTGGTGCTCCGGGGCGCGGCCACCGGCGTGGTCCTGGCCCCCGAGACGCGCCGGCGGGTGCTGAGCGCCGCCGAGGAGCTGGGCTATGTGCCCGACCCCGTCGCCACCCGGCTGGCGGCGGCGCGCAACGGCATGCTCGGGCTGTACACCTTCAGCACCACCTTCCCGACGGACGTGGCGCACTCCTACTACCCCGTGCTCGTGGGCGTCGAGGAGGAGGCCGCCGCGCAGGGCCAAGACCTGATCCTGTTCACCGGGGCGAGCCGCGCCGCCGACCCCACCAGCGACGCCGCCGCGGTGCGCCGCGTCCGCGCCGCCGACGGCTGCCTGTTCTTCGGCCGCCACGTGCCCCGGGACCCGATCCGCCGGCTGAGCGAGGACGGCTTCCCCTTCGTCTACATCGGCCGCCGCGAGGAGCCCGGCATCAGCTACGTCGGCGCCGACTACGTCTCGGCGTCGGCGGAGGTGGCCGCGCGCCTCGCCGCGCTGGGCCACCGCCGCGTCCGCTACCTGCGCGAGAACGACGACGCACCCGCTTCCACCGACCGCGAGCGCGGCGTCGCCGACGGGGCCCGCGGCTCCGGGCTGGAGACCGACGGCTTGGTCGAACGCACCGACGGCGGCGACGTGGAGGCCCGGCTCGCGCGCTGGCGCGACGAGGGTGTCACCGCGGTGATCACCGAGGAGACCGACACGGGCGCTGCGCTGTCCGGGCTCACCGCCGCCGTCGCCCGCGCCGGCCTGAGCTGCCCCGGCGACCTCTCGCTCGCCCTCCTGGGCACCCCCGCCGCGGCGCCTGCAGCACCGGTCCCCGGGCTCGCCGGCGCGATCAGCGGCTTCGGGGTGCCCATGCGCGAGATGGGCCGCGCCGCGGTTCGGCTGCTGCTCGACCTCATCGAGGGCGGCCCTGCTCCCCGGTCGCACCTGCTGGCCTGCGAGCCCGTGGCCGGCGCGACCATCGGCCCTCCGCACCCGGGCCGCTGATCCCGCCCGCCACCGCGCCGACCCCACCACGCACCCCCGCTCCCTCACCCCCGGCCCCCATGACCACCGCAACCACCACGGAAAGGCGCGCGATGACGCAGAGCAGCACCGAGATCCTGGTCGTCGGAGGAGGACTCGGCGGCGTCGCCGCGGCCCTGGCCGCCGCACGGTCCGGCCGCCGGGTCGTCCTCTCGGAGGAGACCGACTGGATCGGCGGGCAGCTCACCTCCCAGGCCGTCCCGCCCGACGAGAACCCCTGGATCGAGCGGTTCGGCTGCACCGCCTCCTACCGGCAGGCGCGCGAGGGCATCCGCGCCTACTACCGCCGCGCCTACCCCTTGCGCGCCGAAGCCGCGGCCTCGCCCGAGCTGAACCCGGGCGCCGGACGCGTCAGCAAGCTCTGCCACGAGCCCCGGGCGGCCCTGGCCGTGCTGGAGGAGCTGCTGGCCCCGCACCGCGCCGCAGGGCGCATCACCCTGCTCACCGGCCACCGCCCCGTCGCCGCCCACACCGACGGCGACGAGGTGCGCGCCGTCGAACTGGACGACGGGCAGGGCGGGCGGCACACCGTCCAGGCGGCCTACGTGCTCGACGCCACGGAGAACGGCGACCTGCTGCCGCTGGCCGGCGCCGAGCACGCCACCGGGGCCGAGTCCCGCGCCGAGTACGGCGAGCCGCACGCACCCGAGACCGCCGACCCCGCCAACCTGCAGGGCATCACCTACTGCTTCGCCGTCTCCCACCACGAGGGCGAGGACCACACGATCGAGCGCCCGGCGGCCTACGACTTCTGGCGCTCCTACCGGCCCGACTTCTGGCCGGGGCCGCTGGTGGGCTTCGCCGCCCCCGACCCGCGCACCCTCGAACCGGTCGTCCGCACGTTCGACCCCAACCCCGACGTCGACCCGCTGGACGTGGCCGCCGACCAGAGCGCCGACGCCGGCGACAAGGAGCTGTGGGGGTTCCGCCGCATCCTCGCGCGCAGGCTGCACCGGCCCGGCGCCTTCGACTCCGACATCACGCTGGCCAACTGGCCGCTGAACGACTACTGGCTCAAGCCCGCCCTGGAGATCGACGGGTACGCCGACGCCGACACCGTGCGCCGGGCCCACGAGGAGGCGCGCCAGCTCTCCCTGTCGGTGCTGTACTGGCTGCAGACCGAGGCGCCCCGCCCCGACGGCGGCGCCGGGTTCCCCGGCCTGCGGCCCCGTCCGGACGTCACCGGCGCCGAGCACGGCCTGGCCAAGGCCGCCTACGTGCGCGAGTCCCGCCGCATCAAGGCCGTCACGACCGTCACCGAGCACGACGTCGCCATGGACCTCGTCGGGCCCCGCGGCATCGTGCGCCGCCACGACGCGGCGGGGATCGGCAGCTACCGCATCGACCTGCACCCCTCGACCGGCGGCGACACCTACATCGACATCCCCAGCGTGCCCTTCGAGATCCCGCTGGGCGCCCTGCTGCCGGTGCGCATGCGCAACCTGCTGCCCGCCGGCAAGAACGCCGGCACCACCCACATCACCAACGGCTGCTTCCGGCTGCACCCCGTCGAGTGGAACATCGGCGAGACCGCCGGGCGCCTGGCCGCCTTCTCGCTGGACAACGGCACCGAGCCGCACGCGGTACGCGAGAAGGACGACCTGCTGGAGCGGTTCTCGGCCCTGCTGGACCGCACCGGCGTCGAACGGCGCTGGCCCGACGTGCGCGGCTACTGACGCCCCCCGGGGCCGCCGCGCGCGGCCCCTCCGCCACATCCCATCCCCGCCCTACGAAAGGTGCGGACATGACTCCCCGACCCCATCCCCCCTCCCATCCGCCCTCCGATCCTCCGTCCGGAACCGGCGGATCCGCCGGCGCGGCCGTGCGGATCGGCGTCGACGTCGGCGGCACCTTCACCGACGCCGTCGCCGTCAGCGCGCGCACCTTCGAGCTGCTCGGCCAGGCCAAGGTGCCCACCAGTCATCACCACGCCGACGGCGTCGCCCACGGCATCATGGCCGCGCTGGAGCGCCTGCTCGCCGACATCGGGGTCAGCGCCGACGACGTGGCCTTCCTCGCCCACGGCACCACCCAGGCCACCAACGCCCTGCTGGAAGGCGACGTCGCGACGGTCGGGATCGTGGGGATCGGCTCCGGCTACGACGCCTTCGCCACCGGGCGGCTGCGGTCCCTTGGCCGGCTCAAGCTCGACTCCGGCCGGCCGCTGCCCATCCGCTACGCCGGTCTCAAGCACCCCGAGCGGCCCGGCGAGGCCCGCGCCGCCGTCGACCGGCTGTGCGGGGAGGGCGCCGAGGTGCTGGTGGCGGTCGAGCCGTTCAGCGTCGACGCCCCCGAGGGCGAGGACGCGGTGGCCGCCGCGGCCGCCGAGGCGGGGGTGCCCGTCACCGCGACCCACGAGATCACCCAGCTCTACGGGCTCGGCAAGCGCGCCCGCACCGCGGTCCTCAACGCGGGCGTGATGCCGCGCATGCTGGAGACCGCCGACCTGGTCGAGCGCAGCATCACCAAGGCCGGGATCAGCGCCCCGCTGATGGTGATGCGCTGCGACGGCGGGGTGATGTCGCTGGCGGAGATGCGCTCCCGGCCCTTGCTGACCGTGCTCTCCGGCCCCGCGGCCGGCGTGGCCGGCGCGCTGATGGGCGAGAAGGTCAGCGAGGGCGTGTTCCTGGAGACCGGCGGCACCTCCACCGACATCAGCGTCATCCGGCGCGGCCGGGTCCAGATCCGCCACGCCCGCCTGGGCGGCAAGGAGACCTATTTGTCGGCGCTGGACGTGCGCACCGTCGGTATCGGCGGCGGGTCGCTGGTGCGGCTGGGAACGGCGCGCGGCGGCGGCGCCAAGGTCGCCGACGTGGGGCCGCGCAGCGCACACATCGCCGGCCTGCCCTACGCCTGCTTCGCCGAGCCCGGCGACCTGCGCGACGCGCGGCTCGTCCGGCTCAGCCCGCGCGCGGGCGATCCCGCCGACTACGCCGTCATCGAAGGCGCCGGCGGGCGGTTCGCCCTCACCCTCACCTGCGCGGCCAACGCCGCATCCCGGGTCGCCGAGGAGGACTACGCCCGCGCCGACCCCGCTACCGCGCGCGCGGCGCTGGAGCCGCTGGCCCGGGAGCTGGGAACCGACACCGAGAGCGCCGCCCGCGCCGTGCTGCAGCGGGCGACCGACCGCATCGAGGCCACGGTGGACGGGCTGATCTCCGAACACGGGCTCGACCGGGACGTGTGCACCCTGGTGGGCGGGGGCGGCGGCGCGGCCACGGTCACCCCCCACCTGGGCGCGCGCATGCGGCTGGAGGCGCGCATCGCCGCGCACAGCGAGGTCATCAGCCCGCTGGGCGTGGCACTGGCGCTGGTGCGGGAGTCGGTGGAGCGCATCATCCCCGGCGCCGGCCACTCCGACGTGCTGGCGGTGCGCACCGAGGCCGAGCAGGCCGTCCTGCGGCAGGGAGCCGACCCCGCCGCGGTCGAGGTGGACGTGACCGTGGACCCGCAGCGCAACCTCGTATCGGCGGTGGCCACCGGCGCCACCGAGCTGCGCACCAAGGACCGCGCGCAGGACCTCGGACCCGAGCCGGCCCGCCGAACGGCGGCCGCCAGCCTCGGCGCACCGCCCGAGGAGGTGCGCGAGCTGGCCGCCACCGCCCAGTACCGCGTGCTCGGCCACGCCCGGCGGCCCTCGGGCCTGGCGCGCCGCTTCGCCCGCGAGCGCACCCGCGTCCGCGTGGTCGACGCCGAGGGCGTGGTGCGCCTGCACAGCGCCGACGCCCGCGTCGACACCATGGCAGCGGGCGAGGCCGACGCACGGCTGAAGGAACTGGTGGCCGAGCGCACCTCCTACGGCGACGGCGGCTCCCGCGCCCCGGCCGTGTGGCTGCTGCTGGGGCCCAAGCTCGTGGACCTGTCCGGTGTGCTGGACGCCGGCCACCTGCTCGCGCTGGCCGCGACGGAGACCAGCGGGCGCATGCCCGACGAGGAAGTGGTCGCGATCATGGAGGAGCGGCGGTGAGCGCGCCGACGCCCGCCGGGGCCGCATCCGCCCGATTCGCCCCGGCCGAGCGCTACGCGGAGCTCGCCGCACTCGACGACGTCGACCTGGGCGCCCGCCTGCTCGCGGCCACGCCCACCCACGAGGGGCGCGGTCCCGACCGGCTGCGCGCGTGGGCGCGCGCGGCCATAGCGGTCGGAGCCGAGGCGGCGGACGCCGAGACCGCGGACGGCGGGGCGGGCGGGGAAGGCGGTGCCGCCGAGGCCCTCCGCTGCGCCGAACCCCGCGTCATCGAGTCCACCGGCGGACTCCGGCGCGAGGAGGTGCTGCTCGCCGAGTACCGGCGCCGGGCGCGCGGCGGCGAGGTCGTCCTCTACACCGACGCACTCGACTACGCCCGCGCCGTCGCCGAGGCCGCGGGCTGGGCGGCGGACTTTCCGCGCGCGGCCGTCCGCACCGCGGCCCTGCACCACGAGCGCGCGCACCGGCTGCTGCACGGACCCCGCGGGCGCGAGCTGCGCCGGCGGCTCGACCACTCGGCGGTCGCCTGGGGGCGGCTGCGCATCCGCGGGCACGTGGTCGGCGCGGACGAGATCGCCGCGCACTCCTACGCCCGCCGGCGCGGGGGCATGCGGCGCAGCCCTCTCCTGCTCACCGCGGCCGTCGCCGCGACGCTCGCCCACGCCGGACCGCCGGTCCCGGCGCCCGTACCCTTCCCCGGAGGTCCAGCATGACCGCGTTCGCGATCCTCGCGGTGATGGCGGTGGGCGTGGGGCTGATGCTCACGCGCCGCCTGCCGACCGCATTCGCCCTCGTCCTGATGTCCGTGGCCGTCGCGCTCATCGCGGGCGCGCCGCTGACGGGCGACGAAGGCAGCGTCACCGGCACCGTCCTGCAGGAGGGCGCTCCGATGCTGGCGTCCACCATGGTCGCCATCCTGCTCGGCTGCTGGCTGGGCACCCTGATGTCGGAGACCGGCATCGCGTCCACGCTCGTCCGCAAGATCGTGGAGTTCGGCGGCGAGCGGCCGTCGGTCGTGGCCGTCGGCGTGTTCGCCGTGGCGATCATGTGCGGCACCATCACCGGTTCCGCCCCGGCGGCGATGCTCGCCGGCGTGGTGGGCATCCCCGCGATGATCGCCGTCGGCGTGCCGCCGACCGTGGCGGCGGGAACGGTGCTGGTGGGCATCGCGGCGGGGCTTCCCCTGGAACTGATCAACTGGCAGTTCCTCTCCGACGCCATCGGAGTCCCGGTCTCGACGGTGCAGCACTTCCAGCTGCGCATGTTCCCGATCGCGGTGGCAGGCGGCCTGGCCTACATCCTGGTCGAGATGCGCCGCCGCGGCGCCCGCCACACCTGGGCGGTGCGCGTCCCCGCAGGAGATGCAGGAGGAAGTCGGGACTCCGGCGGCGCGGGCGGATCCGATCCCGGAGCCGGCGAGCGCCCCGGCGTCCTCGGCCGCGCGGCCCGCCGCCGCGAGCGCCGCGGCGACGCCCCCTGGTACGCGCTCCTCACCCCCGTCGTGCCGATCGGGCTCGCCCTGGGCCTGGAGGTCCCCATCGTTCCGGCGCTGCTGACCGGGCTGCTCTTCGCGCTGGTCACCGCGGTTCGCTGGCGGGAGATGGCGTCGACGGCGCTGCGCACGCTGTACCGCTCCTTCGACGTGGCGGCGCCGCCGATCGTGCTGTTCATCGCGATCGGCATGCTGCTCGCGGCGGTCAACCTGCCCGGCGCGGTCGAGGCCCTCAGCCCGGTCGTCACCGCGATCAGCCCGAGCGGCCCGCTGCTGTTCGTCGCCGTGTTCGCGGTGCTGGTGCCGCTGTGCCTCTACCGCGGTCCGATGAACATCTTCGGTCTGGGCGCCGGTGTGGCGGGTGTGCTGATCTCCGGCGGCATCTACCCGCCGCCGGCGGTCCTGGGCCTGATGGCGTCCTATGGCCAGGTCCTCGGCGTCTCCGACCCGACCAGTACCCAGACCGTCTGGAGCGCCCAGTACGCCGGGGTGCGCCCGGAGCGCTCCATG
Source organism: Streptomonospora halophila (assembly GCF_039542725.1). NCBI lineage: Bacteria > Bacillati > Actinomycetota > Actinomycetes > Streptosporangiales > Nocardiopsidaceae > Streptomonospora > Streptomonospora halophila. The sequence goes on from NZ_BAABIK010000018.1 coordinate 135,113, forward strand.
CTCTCCACCATCCCCTACACCTGGGTGGTCGCCGTCGCGGGCCTGGCCCTGACCGTGTGGCTGTACCTGGTCTAGCCGGCCGGCGCGGCGACCGCGCCGGCCGGGACCATCGGCCCCGCGGTGTACGCGCCGGCCCGGATCACCGGCGCCATCGCGTCCGTCCGCTCCGGCGCGGAGGGCCGGCGGCCCGGCTATTGATCCCCGCCCCGCGCGCACCCGCGGGGCGGGTTTCTGCCGCCGGCCGGATTAACCGTGACACGGCCCGCAGAACCAGGGCACATGGGAACCGCGCCGGCGGTTAGTCGGCGGGGAGCCGGTGCCCGGGTCCGGGACGAAACGGGGCGCGGCCCCGGGGGAGGACCCGCAGGCCGACGGCGGAGCGGAAGGGGGACGCGGCCGTGGAAGGGGAAGACACCGCGGCGTCGGGAGCGCGAAAGCAGACCGTCGTGGGGATCGTGGCCGAGCCGGTGGCGGCGCCGGCGAAGGTGGCCGGACAGTTGGCGCGCGAGCTGCCCCGCCTGCTGGCCGAGCAGGTGGACCGGAAGCGCGAGTGGCGGACCGTGGTCAGCCGGGAGCGGCTTCCGCCCAGCGACGCCTCGCACACGGCGATGATGGACGTGGCGGCCGAGCGGATGCGCCGGCACGGCTGGGACATCGCTGTGTGCCTCACCGACGTGGTGCTGCGCACGGACGAGCACCCGATCATCGCCGACGCCGGACACGACAGCCGGATCATCGTCGTCTCGCTTCCGGCCTTCGGCGGCATGGCGCTGCGCCGCAACGTGCGCGGCGTGGTCGCCCAGCTCATCGCCGACATGCTCGCCCCGGACATGACCGTCCGGTTCCCCGGGCGCCGGCCCCGGGGGCGGCGGCTGCCCGCGCTCTCCCGGCGCTTCCACCGCGTCGCCCCCGAGCAGCCCCGCGTCGACACGCGGATCCTGGCCTCGCGCGGCAGACTGCGGCTGCTCGCGGGCATGGTGCGCGACAACAGGCCCTGGCGGCTGGCGTTCGCCCTGACCGGGCCGCTGATCGGCGCCTTCGCCTTCAGCGCGTTCTACACGATCAACACCACGGTCTGGGAGCTGGCGACCAACATGGGAACGCCGCGCCTGGTGGTCGCCGCGTTCGGTTCCGTGGCCGTCATGGTGGTCTGGCTGATCGTGTACCACAACCTGTGGGAGCCGACGCGCGGCAGGCCGCCGCGTGAGCGCGGCCAGGCGGCGATGTTCAACGCCTCGACCCTGCTGACCCTGGGGATCGGCGTGGTATCCATGTTCGCCGTGCTCTACCTGGTCAACCTGGCGGCGGGATTGGTCGTGCTCGCCCCCGTCGTGTTCGGCCGCTACGTCGACGGCGGTCTCGACGCCGGCGACTACGTGTCCGCGTCGCTGCTGGTGAGCGCCGCGGGCACCGTTGCCGGCGCCATCGGTTCGGGCTTCGAGTCGGAGGCCTCGGTGCGCGAGGCGGCCTTCAGCCAGCGGGAACGCGCTCGCCGCGAGGCCCTGCACACCTCCGTCGGCGAGTAGGCGGCCTTCACCGGTCCGCCTCGGCGCCCACTACCGCCCACCGGCGCCGACCGCGCGGAACTCGGCCGCCGATCCGCAAGGCGCCGGGCGCCCGAACCGCCGCGCGTCGCCGACTCCGGGCGGGCTCCGCTCAGTCCCCGTAGCCGGTGTGCACCAGCCGGGGCTGGCCGTCCTCGCCCTCCTCGACCCGGTAGCCGTCGTTCGTGGCGGTCGCCAGGATCTCGTGGCGGTACTTGCGCACGGTCCGCGCGCTCACGCCGAGGTATCCCGCGATCTCGTCCTCGGTGATGTCGGGGACCGTCTCCATGAGGTTGCGGACCTGCTGCTTGCGCTCCTGGGCGCTGGGGCGGGACAGCGGGCGGGCGCTGCGGCGCGGCGCGGACTCGCGGGAGGGCTCCTCGTACGCGGTCGCGGGTTCGGTCCCGGCCGCGGGCTCCGGCTCGGGCTCGGGCTCGGGCGTGAACCGCAGGTCGGCTGGTCCGGTTTCGCCGCCGGGCCCCGGTGGGGCCTCGGCCGCCGGGGGCCGGCCGTCCTCCTCCGGCCCCTCGGAGGAGGCGCCGCCCGGGGAGGCGGCGGGCCGCCGCACCGCGGTCCCCGTCTCGTGCCCGTCGCGCGCGGAGGCGCGGTCGCCGGGAGCGTCCTCAGTCACTGCATCCGCGCCGCCCACCGGACCGGGCGCCTGGAAGACGGGGGTGTAGGCGCGCTCGCCCTGGTCGGCCGCAGCCGCCTGCCCCGGTTCGGCGCCAGCGGCCGCGGGTCCGGACGCGGCGCCGTCCGCTCCGCCGCCGTCCGGGGGAGTCGGCGGCGAGGCGCCGTTCGCCGAAACGCCGTTGACGGCGCCGACCCGCTCAGCGGCGGCCACGGCACGCCACCGCGTGCGGCCGCCGGCCGGCGCCGCCGCCGCCGGG